>JANPGR010000068.1:0-5047 GCA_031424015.1 Candidatus Nomurabacteria bacterium | reverse complement strand
AAAACCGGCCCACATACCTCATCAATTTCAAACCACCCAAAACAAAAACCCTCTAGGAGGGCTTTTTTGGTTTTTTAAAAGACCATTTTACTACATAACTTGTACAAAAATTCTGACTAACCCCAGATCCAGGGTCATGCTCAAAATATAATTCTTGCTTTCTCAGGGTGGCTTGACCACCTTTTTCAAGGACTTTTTGTTGAAATTTTTTTGCAGAGTCATAATCCTCTTCTGAAAAAGTTTCTACACCCGACCCTAATAAATAGAGAGGAATCTTAATTACTCCCAACAAGTAAAGAGCATAGAGAATAGCAGTCAAAGACGCTATCAACAATACATGGCCATAATACTTTTCCATTCTTTTCTTTTTAGTTATAAAATATTATGTAAATTCTGCCTTGAGACTACTCTCTCTCTCTCTTTACTTATCAAGATTCCCCTTCTTTCACTACTCCACATATCCCCTACTATTTGGTCTCGCAGAAATCTATGATATACTACTGGGTATATGCCACAAATCCGCCCTAGCATCGCTACATTCGCCCACATCAAAGTCATCGGAGTCGGAGGTTCCGGCCAAAATGCCGTGGATCATATGATTGATGCAGATATCGAAGGCGTCGACTATGTTTGTATTAACACCGACACACAACATTTACACCACTCAAAAGCCACAAAGAAAATCCACATCGGTAAAAACCTCACCAAGGGTGTCGGATCAGGAATGAACCCCGAGGTCGGCCGTAAAGCCGTCGAAGAAACCAAAGCAGAAGTCCAAGAAGTTTTCAAGGACGTTGATATGGTATTTATTGCGTGTGGTATGGGTGGCGGGACCGGGACGGGTGCAGCTCCAATGGTAGCAAAACTCGCAAAGGATGCGGGAATCCTCACTATTGGTGTGGTCACAAAACCATTCTCATTCGAGGGTGATCAGCGCAGCGACCTAGCGCGAAAAGGAATCGAAGAACTCCAAAAAGAAGTAGACGCACTTATTGTAATATCCAATGACAGACTCCTCGCTGTGACTGACAGGAATACCAGTTTCCGTCAGGCATTCGCGATGTGTGATGACGTCCTCCTCCAAGCAGTAAAGAGCATCGCAGACATCATCCGCGAAAAACAAACTGTCAACATCGACTTTGCTGATGTAAAGGCAGTATTGTCCAACGCTGGTTCAGCATTTATCGGTATTGGTATATCCAGTGGCGAAGAGCGCGCCGAAGAAGCAGCACAAAGAGCAATCAATTCCCCACTCCTCGATGTTTCTATTTCTGGTGCAAAGGGAGTCCTCCTCTCGATTAGTACTCATAGCGATGATTTGAAAATTTTTGAAGTAGACACCATTGCTCGTATTGTGGGTGACACTATTGATCCAAATGCGCGATTTATCTTTGGTCCTGTAGAGGACAATACCCTGAAAAAAGGCGAGCTCAAAGTAACTGTAGTTGCAACAGGATTCGACCAGAAATCAACCCAAAAGAATTTGAAAACTTCCTCTCGCCCTCAGCATTCCGATCAGCCTATCCCAGCTGCAGCTGTTCCTCCTCAGTCACAACCCGAACCAGCTCCTCTATCAGGATTCGACGCGTTTGCACGTGCGACCCCCCCACCGATGATGCAGCAGTCAGCACGCCCGGAGCCTCTGTCTACTAATCCTGCTCCGGTTCGTAAAGATCGTCCAGAACCTCTCGAGGTACTCGATGATTCTGATAATGATGATATTGGCTGGTCTATTCCTTCTTTTATTCGCAAATCAAAATAAACTTCTCTTTTATGATATACGACATTATAATCCTCGGCGGTGGACCTGCAGGTTCGGCTGCTGCTGTGTATGCAGCGAGAAAGGGTCTCTCGACCTTGATCATCACAGACTCATTCGGTGGACAATCCGTCGTATCCGAAACCATTTACAACTGGATAGGAACTCCAGAAATTTCCGGGAACGCACTCGCCGAATCCCTCAAATCTCATGTGCAGTATTACGCAAAAACAGTAGATATCCGCGAACATCACTACGTGACCAGTATCACCAAGGACGCGACACTATTCACCATCACAGCCACAGAAAATGGCACGGAACACGCATTTATCGGCAAATCCGTACTCTATACCCTAGGCAGCAAACGACGTAAACTCGACGTGCCAGGAGCGGATACATTCGAACACAAAGGACTCACCTATTGTGCATCGTGTGATGGACCACTGTTCTCGGGATCTGACGTAGTTGTCGTTGGTGGGGGCAATGCTGCATTCGAATCAGCGCTCCAGCTGCTCGCATACTGCGCATCCGTCACACTCCTCAATCGTAGTGATTCCTACCGAGCAGACGCGGTCACGGTCGCATCAGCACTGAGCCATCCTAATTTTACTGCGATACAAAACGCAGTCCCCACAGCTGTCACAGGTGACAAATTCGTCACAGGAATAACGTATCGCACCACAGGATCGGACGCAGAAATACATCTCCCCGTGTCAGGAATATTCGTAGAAATCGGCCAATTACCCAACACTGACCCGATCAAATCATTCGACCCGAGTTTGCTCGACCCTTATGGTAAAATCATCATCGACCCGGCACGAGGCAGTACATCGGTACCGGGATTATGGGCTGCTGGTGATTGTACCAATTGTCTGTACCACCAGAACAACATCGCGACCGGCGACGCAGTACGCGCACTCGAAGACCTCTACCTCTGGCTGAAAAAGCAATAAAACCCTCTTGTCTGCTTCCAGAACAAAAAGGTTTTAATCCCTCTACCAAAGTTTATCACCGGGTTTATGTCCGCAACTGAGGCATCTTAGGCCTTCTCGGTCATAGTCCTCAATAACACTTGTAACACGACATTTCTCTCGAGGGCAATTATACCAACGGAACTGGAGGGTTTGCGGAGTAAATCCGCGTACAAGAAACTTATTTTTTTGTTTCATCTTATTATTTTTACATGAAAGAATCTACCTAGAGTGTACTCTCTCTCTCTTTGTTTGTCAAAATAACTTTTATCAAACTTTATTATGAAATCTCAAAAGACCTATTATCTATTAGCGCGCGACAAATCAGCGCTCGAATCAACGTACGCAGAATTACTCCGAGAAAAGGTATCCATCAGTCAGGAAATCCAAGAAGTCCTCAACCAAGGATCCGAAACCTGGCATGACAACGCTCCATTCGAAGCCCTGGTCGAACGCGAGAAAAAGAACAACCAAGTCCTCGAGACCTACGCAACGATCCTGAACAATCACGAGGTGGTCGCACCAGTAGATGCGGATCGAGTCAGCATCGGCCACACAGTCAGTATCCAGACCCACAATGGTGTGGAGGATTTCCACGTTGTTGGCGATTGGCATTGGCCAGATCACTACATCCATCGCGTGATCACCCCGACCAGCCCAATCGGCACGTCCCTACTGGGCACACCACAGGGTGACACAGTCACAATCACGATCCCTAGCGGCACCCACACGTGGCAGGTTTTGGGGATTGAGATACATCACGATTAGAAGTTAAGTAAGATGAAAAACCCAACAATCAAACTATTGAGGTTTTTCATTCTAGGGCTTTTTCATTCAAATATTTTTGTAATACTGGAAATGTGAGTGGAAAGAATAGTTCTGGATTCTGAATTAGATCTCTCAATTCAGAAATTGTTACCCATCTTGGATTTCTGGTCTCATCGATCTGAGCGGTCAAATGGTCTGTATATTCTACACGACACAAAAAAGCATTACAAACCCAAGGTTTTACCCCTTCTGTAATTTGAGTTACACAAAATGGTTGCAGTACTCGTACTGTATCATTTCGAACAATATATTCATTATCAAGTGAATCAATTATTTCTAAAACATGCAACCCGGATTCTTCAAAAACTTCACGAATCACTGCTGTATGTAAATCCTCGAATTCAATATCTAAAACACCTACAGGTATCTCAATTAATCCATTGTAGCTACCATTATATTTTGAATTATTTCTTTCTTGAATCTGGATATATGTATTCCCATTATTTTCAGCTATACACAATCCTGCGACACAAGGAATTGCTTGTTTCGGATATATCATATTTTTCTCGCTATTAGTGATACAAATTTTGTTTCATTTCCTTGCCAAACCTCATTTGTTGTTTCAATTTCTAAGGGTTCATATCCAAATTGATTACATAAATTCAAAAATCCCTGCTCCGACCAAACTCTTCTCTCGTGACCATCAATATCTTTATAATAATTTTCATCTATTTCCAAACTTCTTTGTAATTTAAAATCATCTTTTGGCTTTCCTTGTATAAAAATATATCCATCTTTTTTCAGAAAGCTATTTAGTTTTTGCATAAATTCACCCAATTGACTATCTGATAAATGCAAAGCAGATCTCGCATAAAAAGCATCCAGTTTAACAATTGGAGACATCTCATTAAAAATGTCTCGAACATCACAATTAATTGATGATATCTTAGTACTTGTACCATCTCTATCTGCAGCTGCTTTTAGTTGGTGTATAGCTTCTTCAGAAATGTCATTTGCAATGACGTGTATACCTTTTTCTCTCGAGAGAAATCTAGCATCCCTACCATTTCCTGAACCTATTTCTAAAATAGTTGAATTTTCTGGCAAGAATTTTATACACTTTACAGCGAACTCGTTAGGTTCCATTTCTAAATCTAGAAACTCATTTTTACGATTTACATGTTGACTTTCCCAATACTTTTTTTGATTTTCCATATAAAATATTATATATCTAGAACCAAATAAAAGCAAAACTTTTTTAGGATTTCTACAGTCACAATCACAATCCCTAGCGGCACCCACACGTGGCAGGTTTTGGGGATTCAATCAAACGGAATAGGAAATTAACTACTCCATAAACATACCCTTCTGCACAAACCACTGTATGCTTGAAGTACACAGCGGTTCACCAATAAACCACCCACGCGGCCAAGCCGTCGGGGTATTGTGGGTACATATGACTAGAACAGACTGAGTTGTTTGTCTCCATCATTCGTTTTTCCTTGGTTGGCTACATACCTTTCTACAACTGACCAATTACCTCTCTCCG
>JANPGR010000067.1:0-20832 GCA_031424015.1 Candidatus Nomurabacteria bacterium | reverse complement strand
CTGGTGTTTTTTTTGTGATCATATTCATATGATCGTAGGGTAACCGATTTGTGAGCTATACGATAGATCTTCGGTAACCTTTATTATGAGCTATTAGGTAGTGTTGACTAATACCCCCTAGGGGGTATATACTATAGATATATATGAAAATCATATATATTCGTCGCTCGTAGAAAATAAGTATCTACGCTATGCTTCGATATTTATTTCACTACTCACTAGAACATATGAAACACAATACAACAGCATTGGTCCGGCGACTGAAAATTATTGAGGGTCAAGTCAGAGGGTTACAGGAAATGGTAATCGCAGATAAATACTGCATCGACATTATTACGCAGGCGTCAGCAATAAAACAGGGTATCTCCAACGTCGAGGATACACTGCTGGAAGGGCATCTGGGTTGCTGTGTGGTCAACCAGATAAAATCTGGCCAAGTTGACAAAGCTACAGCAGAAATTATCAAAGTATATCGTCTGAAGCGCAAATAAATTATAAATATTAATTAAACTTACTTTATGAATAAAATCTCTACAACATTAGCAATCGCACTCATGATAGTCACGGGAGTACTTGGGGTCGCTATCGGTTACGGGTTTACCCCAGAATATAAAGCAACGATGTATGACAAAACAACTATGGACCTGGGTCGTCCTGATAGGACGCTCGATTTGCGTTATGTTAATGCTATGATCGCACATCATCGCGGGGCAATGTTACTGGCCGAGCAGGCATCAATTACAACTCAGCGTCAGGAAATGCGTGATTTGGCTGCAATGATTTTAAAAGACGAACCACCTGCAATCGATGAGCTCTATGGATTCAAAAAAGTATGGTACAACGACACGAGAACCGTGCGTGATCCAATTGTTTCGAAACTGGGTACATTTGATGATAAATTCGATCTCAGGTTCCTCAATGCGCTCATTGCTCATCACGAAGAGGGATTGAAAATGACACGAGAAATCTCGACTAAATCGAGCCGAACAGAGGTGCTGAATAATGCTGATGCAGTCGACGCATTTCTAAAAAAGACCTTACCGTTATTTAAAGAGTGGAGAAAAGTTTGGTATAACATTGAATAGCTATATGAAAAAAGAAATTATTAACGTAAAGGGTATGCATTGTGCGAGCTGTGCCGGCATTATTGAACGAAAAATTTCTAAACTCGACGGTGTCAGTAGCATACGGGTCAATGTGGCAACAGACGAGGCGCATGTAGAGTATGACGAGAGTAAGGTTTCAATTGAGAATATGAACCGCGAAGTTGAAAAACTAGGTTACAAATTTTTAATAGTTGACGATAATGAGAGCGCCAGTATGAA
This sequence comes from Candidatus Nomurabacteria bacterium, assembly GCA_031424015.1. GTDB lineage: Bacteria > Patescibacteriota > Minisyncoccia > Phycocordibacterales > UBA1006 > JANPGR01. The sequence goes on along the minus strand of JANPGR010000067.1, from coordinate 19,507 downwards.
TTCTATGAATATGGATATGCCTGGAATGGATCATAGTGAACATACCGGAATGAATCAATCAAAGCATGAAAAAATGATGGAGCTCGCCAGTATGCAATCCCGCGTACATTTTGTACTACCAGTCGCACTGCTCGTATTCATTCTCATGATGTGGGATATCGCAGCAAAATTGTTTATTACTATACCGAACCTCCCCATTCCAATGGATTTGTTCAATATCATTTCGATGATACTGGCAACTGTGGTATTGTTTTGGGCGGGACAGCCATTTTTGGCTGGCGTGGTTCGATTTGCTCGCTATCGCGTTGCAAATATGGATACGTTGATTGGAATCGGTACTTCTGTTGCGTATCTCTATAGCATGATTATTACACTTTTTCCACAGGTACAACAATCACTAAAACTTCCAGATTATACCTATTTTGATGTGACTATTGTTGTTATCGGATTTGTATTGCTGGGCAAGTATTTGGAAGCTCGATCAAAACTAAAAACAGGAGATGCTATAGAAAAACTAATCGGACTGCAAGCCAAAACTGCTCTCGTAATTCGCGGTGGCGTGGAGACCGAGCTACCAGTGGACCAGGTGGTAGTGGGTGATATTATTGTAATAAAACCAGGTCAGAAAATACCAGTAGATGGTGTCGTTGCATCGGGTGAATCATTCATCGATGAATCAATGATCACCGGAGAGCCCATGCCCGTACATAGGGTCGCAGGTGAGCACGTCATATCAGGCACCATAAATACGAGCGGATCATTCACTTTTACGGCAACCAAAATTGGTTCACAAACGGTACTGGCGAATATCATAAAAATGGTGCAGGAGGCACAAGGAAGTCGTGCACCAATCCAAGCTACTGCAGACAAAATATCCAGTGTATTTGTACCAGTAGTGCTCATAATTGCGGTAGTTGCTCTGGTTGCATGGATAGTGTTCGGAAGTGGTCCTCTGGGATTCTCGCTCGCTCTGTCCTATGGGTTGTCTGCGTTTGTCGGGGTGCTGGTCATCGCATGTCCGTGTGCGCTGGGACTGGCAACACCAATCGCAATTATTGTCGGTGTCGGCAAGGGTGCGCAGTCAGGGATTTTACTCAAAGACGCAGCATCGCTCGAGATGCTCCACAAAGTAAATGTTGTGGTGATGGATAAAACAGGGACAATTACACGCGGTAAACCAGAATTGGTGAGTATTAATAATTTCTCGTCGAAATCAGATAATGAACTCGTCGCCCTGTTGGCAGCACTCGAGAGCCTATCTGAACACCCAATAGCACATGCCATAACCTCTTATGCAAATGAGCACACTATTAGTATTCCTGAGATAACAGGATTCAGTAGTATCAAAGGCAAGGGGCTCTCGGGAATCATACATGATACTGAATATCGTGCTGGGAATATTCATATAGTTACTGATGCAGGATTGTCATTTGATTCTGCCACGCTGGAATCCGAGACCCTACAAGGCAAAACCCCTGTAATTTTAGTTGATACTAAACAAGTGCTCGGAGTATTTATGGTAGCAGACGCTATCAAACCCGAGGCAGCTGACGCAATACAGAATTTACATACACTGGGAATCAAAACGGTAATGCTTACAGGGGACAACAAAAACACAGCACAATATATTGCTGACCAGATTGGAATAGATGAGGTGGTCGCCCAGGTTATACCAGAGGACAAACTGCTCAAAATCAGGGAACTACAATCCAAGGGTCTCATTGTAGCAATGGCAGGCGACGGAGTGAATGATGCGCCAGCACTGGCAGCAAGCGATGTAGGTATTGCCATGGGTACTGGTACGGATGTAGCGATTGAATCGGCTGGTATTACATTACTGCATGGTGACATATCGAAATTGGTACAGGCGGTTCGGTTGTCGAAAATGACCATGCGTGGCATCCGCCAAAACCTGTTCTGGGCATTTATATTCAACATCGTAGGTATACCGCTCGCCGCGGGCGCACTGTATCCGGCTTTCGGTCTGACACTGTCTCCTGTATTCGCTGGTATGGCTATGGCATTTTCATCGGTACTCGTAGTCGGAAATTCATTGAGATTAAAAACCAAGAAATTATAATAATACATTACATATTACATTATGATAAAAAATTTACACGAATCGTATATATCCCACATTACTCGCTATGTCGGTATTGGTCTCATTTCAGGGTCAGTTGTTCATGCGGGAACGCTCGGAGGCAGTTCTACAAAGTATATTGTACTCATACTAATGGGTATAGTAATGTTTGCAATTGGGACGCTAATCGAGCACAAGAATGAAAAACTAAAAGAACTTCTGGGTTATTTATTTATTTCAGTTATTGTTTCTATTGGGACTGGTATGGTGAGTGGTGCAACTCAACATTATGTAGATAAACCTTCTGTGGGGGCAATATTGCTATCGGTAGGGCTGCTGGTGTCATATATATCATTTACTTGGCGTGATTACTCGGCTCAGCTTAATACTAAAAGAGTAATTGTCGCCATCTTGGCCGCTGTGGTTTTGTGGTTCGGATTAGGAATTATTAATTCGATTCTCCCAGAACGCGAACACGCTGTCGACCATCATTCGATTAATTAACCATATACTAATGTATAATTACGTCGCTCGGACGAGCAGAGAGGGCGGACTTTCTCAATCGTCCTCAGTATAATATATGAAAACACACACACTACATATCTCAGGCACTCACTGCCCATCATGCAAGATCCTCATCGAGGATATTCTGGGTGAAGTAGCAGAGATTGCAAATCCAGTGGTATATTTACAATCACAAACGCTTGAGATCCAGTCAGCATTACATGACGAAACCCAGCTGGCACATAACCTCACGCGATTACTGCAATCACATGGATACCACGTGTCGACTGAAAAACAATCCGTACAGCCCAGTAATGCGAAAACAATCTGGACTGCACTACTGATTGGGATGGTATTCCTAGTACTTTTTTTCTGGCTACAGAAATCGGGTATACTGAACCTGGGTATCGGCGGCGCTGTGACACCAGTAACCAGTTTTATCATTGGTTTGATCGCATCAGTATCCAGCTGTCTGGCAATCGTTGGCGGACTAGTACTATCACTGTCAGCCAAAGTCTCACAAGATAATCAGAGCGATACCAAAACGTTCGTATTGTTCCATGGTGGTAGAATCGTTGGCTTTGCTGTTCTTGGTGGAATACTCGGAGCATTGGGTCAGGCAATCGGTATTAATTTCACAATCACATCACTACTCGGTATTATAGTGGCTCTCGTGATGATCCTGCTCGGATTCAATCTGGTAGGAATCACTCAGAAAAAAGTAACATTGGGTGGCGGTGTATTCAAGTGGTTCCGACGTAGAGAGCATCAGACCTGGGCACCACTGATGATCGGTGTTGGGACATTTTTCCTGCCGTGCGGGTTCACACAGTCTATGCAGGTTGCAGCACTCGGAAGTGGATCTTTCCTGTCCGGATTATTTATTATGCTTGGGTTCGCACTCGGAACCCTACCAGTGCTCGCGCTGCTATCATTTGGTTCTGCTTCACTATCCCACAGTAAACATGCACCACTGTTTTTCAAATCAGCAGGAGTGGTTGTCATAGGTCTCGGTTTGTTCGCACTTCTCGCTGGTCTGGCGGGGCTTGGTATTATTAACCCATTATTTACACTCTAGTATATGAAAAATAATATAATTATAGTCAGTCTATTCGCCGCGGTCTTCATTATTGTGGCTGTCGTGATGAATACCTCATCACTCAGTTCATCACAAACAATACAGACTCAGGGTCAAAATACAGAGATCAAGAATGGTGTTCAGTATATTACCATAGACGCCGGAGGCGGTTACTTGCCGAAACATTCAATAGCAAAGGCTGGCATACCAACAAAATTGATTGTTCGCACAAAGGGGAATTATGACTGCTCGTCGTCACTATCAATACGAGCAGTCGGGTATCAGGGTATATTACCAGGGACTGGAGATACAGAAATTGATTTAGGTGCTATTTCCGCAGGAGAAAAAATCGTTGGTGTTTGTAGTATGGGTATGTACAGTTTCGATATCAGCTTTAGTTAATTATCAGAGTGAGTCCTCATATAGCTACCCCAAAACAAATACCAAGGTTTTTGAATTCGAAACTGTTTGAGTATTCCTTATTCACATATGTGAATACGAGTTTTGCAGAATTTCAAAAGCTGTGTATTTGTTTTGGGGTGACTATAGCTGGGCTGCTCATTGTTCTGGCTACCTATATTCTGCTGAGATGAGTAGTGACCTTGGAAGGACTTTGTATTTTGTGGATAAAAAATACCTATTATATTTTAGTGTTGTATACTCTGACAAGAGTACGTGAATGTGCACTACATATACGCTATGAATACAACACAATTACTGCAACATATCGAACAGAGACCATGGGGAGAATTTATCCAATTTACCCACAACCAAGCCAGCACCGTCAAGATTATTACCGTCCAACCAGGAGCGTCACTCTCGCTACAATATCACAATCACCGCACCGAATACTGGTATGTCATTTCGGGATCAGGCAGTGCTATTATCGGAGAATCAACAGTAGAACTAGAGGAGGGTAAAATCTATACAGTAGAGGCAGGGCAAAATCACAGAATGAGCGCCACCACACCTATGCGTGTTCTGGAAATATCATTTGGGGATTTTGACGAGCAAGACATCGTCAGGTTATCAGATAATTATGGTAGAGATACTGTATCATAAACTACCTATGTTGTTTCTAGCTACACACACTATTATTAGTATATATATTTTAATTTTTTTGTGTGGAGTTTTACTATACCTCGTGTACAGGCTGTTGATCTTGTGGCTAGCAAAGCCAGAGAGTACAACTGAAAAATATGCATTACCAGCAACTGTTGAATGCTATTCATTATTACGCTCAGACCAAAATCCTATCCTGAGCCCCGAGGCGGGTAGTTATTGGCAATCAGAAGGTACATTCAATCCTGCTGCGTTGATGGACCCTGATGGCAACGTGCACGTACTGTATCGAACAGTTGGAGATGATGGTGTTTCTCGATTGGGATACATGATGAGCGTGGATGGGATGACATCCTGGGATCGAGTTGCGTATCCTGTTTTTGAATCTGATTGTGTTCAGTACACCGAAACGAGCGAGACCAAGTCATTCGATCCCGGTACCTACACATCAGGAGGTGGCTGGATAGGATGCGAGGATCCTCGATTAACGATTATTGGTGACACTGTATATCTCGTATATATTGCTTTTGCGGGTTGGGATTCTATTCGTATCGCATATACCTCGCAGTCTATTTCTGATTTTAAATTACAGAGATGGAATTGGCAACGCTCAAAATACCTTTCTCCGCCTGGGCAGATACATAAAAACTGGGTATTGTTCCCAGAAAAAATCAAAGGGAAATTTGCCTTGATGTACAATATCTGGCCCAAAATAAGCATACACTATGTGGACACACTAGAAGAATTAGCGCATAAATCTCTTGTGACGGCAAAGTCTTGGAATCGAGGGACATTCCCTGGGATGCCAGATAATTGGGTATTAGTAGAACAAGGTACAGCAGGCGAACGTTGGGTTGATCCTGATCAGCTCGATACGAGTATCTGGTCGGATACCAACAGATGGGATACGTGGATGCGAGGAGTCGGGCCGACACCGATAAAAACTGAATTGGGCTGGCTCATACTCTATCATGCAATGGACAAAAAGGATCCACATAGATATAAATTGGGGTGTATGATAGTCCAAAGTGACAACCCTGAAAAAGTTTTATACAAAGCTCCCCTACCTCTACTGTCCCCTGATGCTGAATATGAGAATGATTATAAAAACGGTGTATTGTTTGCTTGTGGTGCAGTTGTAAAATGTGGTACACTTATAGTGTATTATGGTGGAGGTGACAAGCATGTCTGCATTGCATCTACAAAAATGTCAGACCTCATGAGGTGGATAGAGCAGTACCCTGTAGAGAAATTTATTAATTAATATACTATAGCAACCTATGTTTATAACTCATCGATCTTCTGAAAATCCAATCATTTCTCCGATACGAGAACACTCCTGGGAGGCTGCAGCAACATTTAACTGGTCGCCCGTAATCGACAAAAAAGGCATACTGCACGTTGCCTATCGTGCGCTCTCTGAGAGACAATTACTAGAAGAACCTAAAATTCATCGCTCTATTATTGCGCATGCACAGTCATTGGACGGAAATCATTTTACCGACAGATTACCTTTTATCACACCAGAATATGAATGGGAAAAATACGGATGTGAAGACCCTCGTATCACTTTTATAGACGGGAAATATTATATTTTTTACACTGCTTTGGGTTCATACCCATTTAACGCTGATGGTATCAAAATCGCGGTTGCAATATCAAAAGACATGAAAACAATCGAGGAAAAACATTTGGTTACTCCGTTTAATGCAAAAGCCTTTGTCCTATTCCCAGAAAAGATTAACAATCAATATGTTGTCCTCCTCACAGTCAATACAGATCGCCCGCCGTTGCCGACACAGATAGCTATCGCTCGGTTGGATACATTAGAACAATTATGGTCTACAGAATTTTGGAATCAGTGGTATGAAAACATCGAAGAACACATCATTCATCTGCGTCGAGGCGACAATGAGCAAGTAGAAGTAGGGTCTGCTCCTGTAAAAACTCGATTAGGTTGGCTATGTTTTTATTCTCATACAGGAAATTACAACAGCGAATTTGACAAAACCTGGGGCATCGAAGCAATATTGCTATCTCCTGAAAATCCACAAATGGTCATAGGTCGCACCAAAGGGTCATTTCTCTCTCCTGAAGATTTCTATGAAAAAACAGGCATCGTGAGAAACGTAGTATTCCCCTCGGGGGCGTTGATTCGAGATGATTTTGTAGATATATATTATGGTGGAGCAGATACTCATTGCTGTCGCGCTTCTGTTCGTACCGAAGATCTGATCACTAGCATGGTATCGAACACTGCCTGTTTGTTCACACGTTCTCCAGAGAATCCGATCATTTCGGCTCGCAAAACAGTAGAATGGGAGCAAGGCGGGGTTATGAATCCTGGAGCTATAGAGATAGGTGGCACTATTTACTTGATGTATCGATCAGTCAAAAGCGACAACACCTCAGTATTCGGTCTCGCCACAACTCTAGATGGAACACACATCAACAAGCGATCTTCAAAGCCTGTGTATATTCCTCGACTAGAATTTGAAAAGTCTGGCTGCGAAGATCCGCGATTATCAATAATGGATGATATGGTTATTATGACGTATACAGCATTTGACGGGACAACTCCACGTGTTGCTATTACTAAAATTCCTGTTGCAGATTTCGTTGCTCAAGATTGGAAAAAATGGTCTGAACCCAGAGTGATCACACCCCCCTGCGTTCCAAACAAAGATGCTTGTATAATACCAGAAAAAACAAAATTGGGATATATTCTCTTTCATCGAGTGAGCGAGAGTATTTGTGCAGATATATTGCATTCATTTGATTTTACTACAGAATTGATAACGAAATGTATAGAGATTATTTATCCTCGCCCAGGAATGTGGGATGGTCGCAAGGTTGGCGCAGCAGCACCGCCGATAAAAACCAAATATGGGTGGTTGATGTTTTACCATGGAATATCAGTGACAGGTACCTATCGTGTTGGCGCTATATTATTAGATCTCAAAGACCCAACCAGAGTGTTGTCTCGTACTGCCGTCCCCCTATTCCAACCCGAGGCCGACTACGAAGTCAAAGGTGTTGTACCAAAAGTGGTGTTTCCTTGTGGCTTGATTCAGCGAGGTGATACTCTCTATCTCTATTATGGAGGAGGTGACGCTGTTATCGGTGTTGCGACCGCGTCGCTCTCAGGTATTTTACAGAGGATGATATAATCAATTATATGATACCACGAGAAAAGAAAATGATTGTGTGTGATATGGATGGGACTCTGGCACCCAGCAAATGCTCTCCGGATATTGAGATGACAAGTTTAATAGAAAGCGTACTAGAAAAATATTTTTTTGCTGTTATATCAGGCGCTTCAGTGTCTCTCCTGAGAGAGCGATTTTTACCTCATATTAATCTAAACAGTACAACGGAGCAAAAACTTTTTTTACTGCCCAGTATTGGAGCTGGATTATTCATCCTAAAGGATGGCAAGACAATACCGGTATACGAGCAATTATTGTCAGAAAAAGAATCGACAGATATTATCGACTGTATTCATTCTGTGTTGGCGAGCTCCCCATTTGAAATACCACAATATTGGGGGGCGATATTGGAAAAAAGGGGTACCTCTGTTACCTATTCTGCATTAGGGCAGGATGCACCACTGTCAGAGAAAACAAATTGGGATCCTGACCAAGTAAAGCGTCAACAATTACTCGCTCTACTCTCGCCTCTCTTGCCTGAATATACTATTGCTATTGGTGGTCTGACTTCTCTGGACATAACACGTAAAAATATCGATAAAGCATTTGGCATAGAACAATTATCAAAACATACCAACATATCTATAAAAGAAATGTTCTATATTGGCGATGCATTATATGAAAATGGCAATGATTATGCTGTACATAAAACTCATATAGATTGTATCCAAGTCAGCTCTCCAGAGGATACAAAAAAATTATTCAAGGAATTGTTGAATTTTTAAACTATGGAACGACCTAAAAATATATCACGAAGATTTTTTTTAAAGAAAGCTTCTGGCTTGGCAGCTGCATATTTAATACCAAAATCATTGGGTAATTTCTTTGAAAAAAATATCGAAATACCTCCAATTGAAAGTGTTCAAAACATACTACAAAACACAAAACCTGAAATCAAAAAACATATATCAAAGACCGTACATGATGGCGAAACGGTATATCACCTGACTCTCAAAAACTGGATATACATATCGAAATATAGCCCAGAAACGAGGAAACAAATTCTGGATAATTTTTACAACAATTTGAAGCCTGTTATAGAACGACACATCAAAACGAGTACTATAAAAATTCCGGTTGATATTTATTTGATGATACTGGCAAAAGAATCCCTATTCCTCACCAGCTATCCAGCGCAGGCCGGCAACAACCCGCTACACATGAATGACACCGGGAACAAGATCGGTGTTATTGGCGATCACGAGACCTTTACCTGGACTGACGTACGCACACCATATAATATGATACAATTTGAAGGCATACATGATGTGCTGGAATCTTTTGATAAACTGTTCAAATACTGGGCGACAAAGCTGAAATATATACAAACCGATTCGAAACAGCTTACAAAAAAGTCCTTACAAAAAGTTCCAAAACTAACCACCGAACAATGTATCGAAATATTTACCAATAAGACCTGTTGGAATTCAGGCAGTGGGAACACTACTGCTCATTTCAATGAGTGGCTACAGAGGGTACAAAAAAGGTTCTAAGAATTTTTAAAACTGAAAACAACTATTTGAAAAACCTTACCAATCAATGGGCTCTTTACCATTTCGTACCAAGTATTCATTACAGAGCACAAAATGATTGCATCCAAAAAATCCAGTATGAGCAGACAGGGGTGACGGATGAGGAGCCGTTAATACCAAATGTTTCAAAGTATCAATCAAGGGGATCTTTTGCTGTGCGCTCTTTCCCCACAACATAAATACAATACCTGACGCATCCTGACTGAGCGCACTCATAATCCCATCGGTGAATTCCTGCCAACCCATATCGCTATGAGAATTAGGTTTTCCTGATTCAACTGTTAACGTATTATTCAATAGCAACACCCCTTGGTTTGCCCACCTGGTCAGATCTCCTGAAAGGGGGGCACTATTCCCTGTCTCTGCATGGATTTCACGAAAAATATTTCTGAGAGAAGGCGGGATTCGTATGTCATCAGGCACAGAAAAAGCCAACCCCATAGCTTGGCCATGTGCATGATACGGATCCTGCCCTATGATTACTACCCTAACCGAATCAAACAGAGTGATCTCAAAAGCGCGAAAAACATTGTTTGATTCTGGATAAATATCCTTTCCTCCAGACCTCTCTCGTTCGGAATTTCCAAATGCCTCCTGCCGGAGAGAATCCAGATTGTGTGCTAGAAAAAATTCACTCCAGTCCATAAAAATTACTACATTACTGTATTAGTTACAACAGGAAAAGGTAATTCGAACCAAAAAGTAGAACCTTTTCCTAAGCCTTCTGAATATGCACCAATTGTGCCTCCATGTAATTCGATGATTTCTTTTCCTAGATAGAGTCCAATACCTGAACCTCCTGAGTTGTGCGATGCTGCGCTCCCTCGAATATATTTATGGAATAATTTTTCTGATTCGCCTTTTTCCATGCCAGAACCCGTATCAGAAACTTCTAGCCTAATCTTGTCACCTATGACAAGTAATTTTACCGCGATGACACCTTCTTTTGTGTACTTAGTAGCGTTGTCTATAAAATTTGCGATGACTTGTTCTATCTTTGTCTCGTCAACCTGAATTTGAACCTGCTCCATAGGGAAATCAACACAGAGTGCGATATGTTTCATTTCCGCGATCGGATGGAATTCATTTACAATCTTTTGGACCAATACTGACATTTCTATGAGGGTTTTGTTGATCTGGAGCTCCCCGCTCTCGAGTTTTGTAGAATTGAGGAAGTCTGTCACAGTGCGTATCATTTGATTTGCGATAAGCATTACTTGATTCGTAATAGTGGATTGATTTTCATCGAGTTTTGTGTCTTTCATTGCACTCATTCCCCATTTTATAGAAGTCAGAGGTGATTTCAGCTGATGTGAAGCAAAAGACAGAAATTCTGTTTTAGTTGCATTTAGTTCTATCAATTCGAAGTTTTTTTCTTCGAGTGTTTTTCTCTGTTCGATCCCCTCTTTTACAGAGGTGATCAAAAAATATCCAATTCCAATAATTACAATTGATTCTGCTGCCCAAAGGATTTTATCAATTGTTTCCTGTGCAAAAAATATGCTTGGAAAATTGATGATAAATAGAATACCAATAAATATCTGTGCCCCCACAGTTCGAGTCTCAAAGAGCCCTTCTGATATCACCAAATATTCCATACTGAGCAAGAATACAACTGCACCTAATAATCCATAAATTGAATATAAATAATTTTCCGTATAGCTCGCTATGTATCCAGACACCATAAACGTTCCGAGGAAACTCAAGACCGCAACCAAAAGAACAATTACTACTTTTCTGGAAAAGGTATTAAACTTTATTGCTTGAAATAAATATCCAGCAGAAAGTAAGGTAAAAAGTATTTTTATATACAAAGAATAATGCAAATAGTTTACATTCTCTACAACCTCACAAGTTGCAAAATTATAACTTGTCATATAATAGTGTGTTGGTGCCAAAAATAAAAGCGGTGCAATTAAAAGTCCTAAAATACATTTTAAATACATTGGCATTGTATTTTTATTCACAAAACTATAGACAAAATAAAACACAAAAAGAAACATTAACGATGAGATAAACTCCAGAGGTGCCCATGCTGCCTGTATTAACAAAGGTGATTCATAGGCAAACCAGGTAACCCAATCTAAAAATGTCCATAAAAATATCAAAACGCAGATAATTAAAAATATACTACTAAGGGTTGTTTTTTTACTATTTAAAGAGGCAACTATATATAAAAATATTGCAATAAATCCTGTAATTATATGAGAATAGGTAACAGGGATTACAGTACTTGTGAAAACTTCTTTGCAACTATCAATAACTTCTGCGACCATATACTCTCTAGTATAGCGTACTCCAATCAAAAATCTAAACGAATTGTACCCAGGTATCAAAAAACCCACCAAACAAACGTTGATGGGTTACCTAAATCACAACAACTGCCACGATTCAGGGATTTTCTTCACTCTTCTCTTGTATTTTTTCTTCGTCATCCCGGACCCAAATAGCAAGAAGCACCAAAAGTGCGACTATGCTATTTGGAAATAGCCTGTCCTCGGCTCGATCGGGGAATCCGGGATCCAGTAATTTTTAATATTTCACCACCGTCACCACTCGGATCTCTCCTGTTAATGATGATTTAAATCTCACTAAGTATACTCCCGAGTTTGGCAGGTTAAATTCTACCTCACCCTCTGTCTCCCTTCTCTCGATTATTACTTGCCCGAATGGGTTTGTAATAGAGAGTGCCCCCAATTCTGACAAGATACGAATGTGCCCTGTTGTTGGATTTGGGAATACGAGTATCTCTTTAGTTTTTTGTACAACTGGTAATTGGGAAACAGAGAAAGTCTCTGTAGTCCAGCAACCGTTTGCATCGGTTATGGTAACTGAATACCTTTCACCTCTGACATTGGTCAGGGTTTGGGTATTCTTTTGTATTTCTTTTCCATCCTCAGTCCAGTAATACTGGTAGGGCGGAGTTCCACCACTTGGTAGTACACCGAGTGTGGTTTGATGGAATTTGTTTTTCTCCTGTATTTTTTGAACCTCGAGCTTTTTCGGTTCGATAGGCTGTACAGCATATACTACCGTTTGACCTATCTGATCCGTTACTATAACCGCGGTAGATACCCCGTTTGTCAAGTTTCGGATAATAGCTCTCGATCCATCACTCCATATGTAGGTATATGGAGATATCCCACCACTTGGTCTCAATGTTATCCTTCCTAATTCCCCGTAACAACGAGGGTGGGAAAATATTTGATTGAGCTTGATAGGTGGGTATCTGTATTGTATTGTCTGTCTCTCTGTAGTTTTGTTTCCTTGTGCGTCTTGTACTTTCCACTCTCTTGTAATCACTACCCATATCACCTTTGAATGCATAGTGTCGATAATGATTCGAGAGAACATATCTCTTTTTTCTGTGTATATTACTGTGACTGTTGAGTCACAGTTGTCGATTCCTCTTACTGTACTATTTGGAACACTATTCGGATACCAGATAGTGGTATCCTGTGGTACCCCAGTCAATTGTGGTGGTATGGTGTCCTTGATCACTTCTATCATTATTAACCATGAAAGGTTTTGTACCGAATAGAGTAATCCTGTATTTGTTCTCTCTACTTTGTTGGCTCTGAGTGTATCTTGAATTCTGTTCAAATTCACCCAGAATATGCTTTTGTAGAGACCACTTGTATCCTGTAATATATTACACTCACTTTTGAGTGCCGTTCTGCGCCCTTGGTAATTCCAATCGGGTAAGAGATACCGAATCACCTGAATCTTTTGTATGCAGTGACCTTTTGGGTCACATGCTTTCCAGGTCCTGGTGATAGTTATGACTGATCTCTGAGTATCTCTCACTGTGGTGAGTGTTACCGGGATTGAGTCATAACAGTTGGATTGAGCTGTTATTTGTACGTTTGGAATACTGTCGGGATGCCACAGTGTGGTGTCCTTTGGTACTCCGGTCAACGTTGGCGGTATGGCATCGCTCTTTCTCAGTAATATCTTCTCTAACCTTACCAATACATTAGCCATCCATATCCCTGCTCCTACCTTTATCGTATCGCCTAATATAGATATGGTCACATCAGTAATTGGGTATTTCTCACCCAGATTCCTGTTCAACCAGTAACCTAGTTTCAAAATACTATCTCTATTCGGCATTGCACTGTTACAGTTTCCCCACGATTCTACTCCTGTCCAATGTATATTATTCGGTAAGTACGAGTACAGTGTTACTTTACTCCACTTGCCGTATATATCACATTGAGAAGAATAGAATCTAGTCCATACGGTAAATGTAGTATCGCTCACTACTCGTAATGTATCTCCGATAGCTATCGGACTCGATCCGAGCGTGTCTCTGTACCAGTAAATAGGTAGTCCGCTATCCCATGCTGCAGGGTAATGTTTACGATAACTGAATATCGTTTGTACATTCCCAGTAGTGTAGATAGGATAGAGAGAGACTCCTGCCCAGTTGGCATCCTCTCTCACTACCTCTTCACATTCCCTGCCAAGCTGTGTCACACTATACAATTTCTTGCCACCATAACTAACAGAAACTTCTCTATTCTGATAGGTAGTATTCTGATACCCCTGCAGGAGAAATGTTCCATATCCCGTATTTTGGAAATAGCAGTTCTGAAATTCAAAACTACAATTTCCTATCTGGTTTATGGTAAAGCCTGCGAGGTTTACTGATCTATGACTCTGTATGGTATCGCAGCTTGCCACTTCCGGACTAACACAGCAACTACGCAGTGTTGCATAGCAGGTGTCTGCCTTGAAGTAGACAGGTGTGTAGTCATGGTCATTCAACTTGTTTCCATCAGAAGTTTCTTTGTAAAGGAAATCTCGATCAAACCCGAGCCACATCAGTCCATTTTGTGGAGCGGTGAGTATTCTGGATTTTATGAGAAACTGTGTTGATTGCCCTCTCTGTAATTTCTTCACTACAGTGTCTAACTGCTGTACCCCTATCACCTGTGCTGTCAGATCTGTCCAGTTGAGTTCACTAAACGGTAAGCTCCTGTCCAGAGACAACCAACTCTGTGCTCTAGCTGTGATTGCTTCGCTCGTAGTAATTTCATCAGGTCCATTGTTCTTTGCTATTACCAGATATTTCAGTGTATCATTCGGCCCGATGGTCGGATTGAATACACTATCTATACTGATCGCTACATCGAATTTCTTTGCACTACTGTCAGGTCGTAATATCACTGGTACTATCAACATATTATTACTTCGATCTCTCTCTGGCATAAATTCAGAGTTCAATTGAATCAATATATATCCCGTATCGATTCTCTGTGTTCTCCAGCTCCGTATGAGTCCATCCTGAAAAACTCTATATGTCTCCAGATTGAATTCATACTGTTTGATCCAGAGATCATCAGGAGAGAATTCTTTGTCTCTTGAGACAACGGCTTTCCATTTCCAATATTTTCGCTGTTCACTATCTCCTAGATAGCATCCTCCTGTGTTCCAGTAGTTGAAGAGTAAGATGAATGGATCAGGTGAAAAGGTATTCACTATGACGGTGTCTCTCAATTCGTAACCAATCGATGTTTTATGAAGGTTACTGAACTCATATTTTACCTTCTTACTTCCCTGCTGTATCGTCAAGCTATCTCGAAAAGAGAAATCATTCCTGCAAAAATCTCCAGAAGACAACCCAATTCCACCCTGTGCTATATTATCTGATTCATTGTTCTCATTTACCTGGTTGTAGGGATCTACCACCAAATATGTTTTGAGATTTGACGAACCGTCAATGTAAGGGATGATCACCGAGAACAAATTACTACTCCAGTATGTATTTGGCGTAAACCCAGATTGATTGATACTTCCCTCATACACTCTCCTATTATTAGGAGAATTTATGTTAAAGCTGTTGTCAGTACTGAAATACACAGCAAATGGTATTGAGCTTGTAGGACTTACACTACTACTGTTCTGTATCGTCACTTTCATATTCACCAGAGACCCAGGTTGAACTTGGCCGAGACGTGTTCCTGCTTCGAATACCTCCACACTCCACGCTTTTGCGTTAAAGAGTGTAGGTCCACCGTTGTTACCGATAGACCCGTCAGATCCTCTGACCTCGACAACTACCGATTGATAGTTGTCTGATGGGTCAGCGTCATAAACAGGGCTTGAGATCAGCTCGACTGTGAGATAGTAGGTGCCCGGCGTAATGTTTGGAACACTACCAGACCAATTCACGGTTGCAAACTTTGCAGGATTTGTGAATCCTGTTACGTTCGATATCCAGAGGATCTGGTTCGATGGGATACTCCCCAATGGTTTTCCTGGGTTACTGGAAAGGTAAACCTTTACCAATCCATTGGTACCAACCGATTGATTGTCCCATATAACTCCAAAGTTTCCTCCGATATTCGCTCCCACCTTCATGGTGTAACTATTTGGTGTGATTGAATACAGAGATATCTTTGGTTTGCCACTTCCTCCTGTTGTACTTCCATCTCCTCCTGTTGCTATACTTCCTGTACTCACGGTAATGTTTGACTCTACACTACATCCACTCGTAGTCTTTCCTGTACAGACATACCTCGTTGTAACACTCGGCTGTACTGTTACACTACTACCACTGCCTACTATTCTCCCGTTTTCTCCCTTCCACTCATAATGAGAAAAACTGCCATAGGCAGTTAGTTTGATTTGAGTATTGGGAATTATGACAGGAGCATTCGGGCTGTTGTTGGATGGTGCCAACAAGGTGAGGTTGGGAACTTCTGTGAATGTAATTGTGTGGTAGCCTCTTTTTGCGCATCCACTGATTGTATCACATATGGAATACGTGACATTCTTGTCTATGGTTACGGTATACGTACTACCTTGATGCACTCGCTCACTTGCTCCTTGTTCATTCTCTCTCCACCAAATTGTGTTTGGACTGCCATTACTCGTGAGAGTGATGGTTTCCTTTCCACATACTGATTCCTTTCCTGTTATATCGAGTTCTTCGATACTGCGGGTAGCGAGAATGGGTTCGTCTGTAATTCTTCCCGAACAAGCGTCTTTGAATCCGTCCCAAGTGAGTTGTAACTCATACGTTCCCGGTGTTCCTGCAACTTCCAGATATATATCTCCGCAAGCTGTTACGCTCTTACAGACATCTACCTGGGTTGCCAGGGCATTGCTTCCTACAGGACGTAATACTTTTTCGGTAGAGAAGGCTGTTATCCTAGCGGATAACATTCCCTTTCCGTAGATACTTGGTATCTTTACATACTGCAATCCATTGTCTGGTTTACAGAGTTTCAAGGTTACTGACCGTTTACGATTGAAAGCAATGATGTTAGCTCCTACTTTCTTTCCTGCGTCGGATAATGTGAGCAGTCTCTCGTCGTCGCTCGCCGTAAAGGCTTTTGCGAGAGTAGAGATGTCACGGGTGCCTGTGCACTGAGGTAGGCAGGGTGTTTGGGTTACTTTCAAGGTGTACGAACCGTAGCGTCTGTTCTTTCCGTCGATTACTAGATACATTGCTCCTGTGTAATCTGGGGTGAGTTCTTTTATTTGAATACCACTTTCGTCTGAGTTTAGTAAACCAATTATACCTGTCTGAGTATTAATGCCTTTGCAGATAAATACATCAAGATCA
Organism: Candidatus Nomurabacteria bacterium; assembly: GCA_031424015.1. Taxonomy (GTDB): domain Bacteria; phylum Patescibacteriota; class Minisyncoccia; order Phycocordibacterales; family UBA1006; genus JANPGR01. The sequence continues at coordinate 2,466 of JANPGR010000067.1, read as the reverse complement.
GAAACATTGGTATTATTTCCACTCACTTCTTTTGTATCCTCAAATGTGATAACTATTTTCTCTCCCTTTCTACATTCAAACTTATAGATGTCTTCAGGTCCACTACACAAATCTCCCTCACCGTACTTTACCAAATTGTAATGCCGAGCCGTCTCAGTATTACCTGAGATGGTTTGATTACAATTGATGAGAGCTGCAAGGGAAGGGTCTAATGTGGGGAATTTGCCAATATCGCTTGATATTTTTGCGATTGATTTGTAAGTTACATTCTGTCTTGGTATGAATGGTTTTGGGCTTGGCTGAAAACCATTCCCTTTGAACACAAAGAATGTGTTCCCATTATTGAGACTGTCTGCACCTACTTTCTCAAAGCAGTTATATGCCAACTGACCAATGTGTGCATGAAACGGATAGTCTGTGGTGCATCCTTGGTCATCACCATTTGGATCACCCGTACTGCCTATTGCTCCTAACACTACACCCTTTGGTATCTGCATTCCTACTTTGACCCAAGGCTCTATACGAGACATATGATCAAAGGTAAATACATCACCAAAACTAGTAAGCAGTGATAGTGTTTTGCCTGCACCTCCGCACTGATCATTCTGAATCCGTAATACTGTGCATATATCTGGTGTGATATATCTAGTATCTGGATTTGGCGAAATGATTACTGCATCAGTCGCTCCTGCTGTATGCCTGTTGAAATTACAACCTGTTATGGTTTTCTCTCCGCAAGACATACAATAGCTGGAATTACTGTTTACCGGCAGTGGTGATGTCTCTCTTCCTCTATTGCACTGATTACACTCAATCGCACAACCCTGTTGATTATCTAATCGCTTGATAGTATTGTTATATGTATCAGCGTTTAGGTCATCTACGCCTTGGGTACGAGCAAAATCATGTTCTGACTTTCCACCATCTACATTTCCACCACGAGTAATACGATAGATCATCCCTTCTGTAAAGAATTCATCATAGGTATGAAAAACCCCTGCTTGTGGCAGGAGGTTTCTTGTTTCTAATGATATTTTGCTTTGGAATTGGTCTGGTCTAAATTTTTCATTTTGGATTACTGCATTCGGTGTAGCATAATCAGGTAATCTAAATTGTTGTAATGTTTTACCATTTATTCCAAAATTCTTTTCTTTTCCTGGTAGTGGCGTATTATCTTGACCAAACAGCCAGATTTGCTCGTCTGGGGTAAAGATGATATCTTCCGGTGAATTTTCATAGGTAAGTCCTTTGTGTGACCAAATAGTGTTTAGATCTACAATAGTAATCAGTTCTTTTGTTTCAACATTAAACTTGTATACTTTTGTAGTGAATCCTCCACCTACTTGTTCGTCGTAGACTCTTTCTGTAAACCATACCACCTTTCCATCCCCACTCCACCCTAACTGTCCGTAAGTGGAGGTTGTGGGGAGGGAGGGGATTTTGTAGCGTTGTACTGTAATTTGAGAAAACTGTTTTCCTTCGAATGGGCTTTGAATGACTTCTTGTTGATAAACAGATCCGTCACTTCCAAAGTTCCAAGATAAATCTCCTAGTTTTTCTTTCTTTACTTCTTTGTAACTTTTAACCCCTTCTTTCAATTTGTAACCTACATCCGCCACCTTCTCCCTTACTCCAGTTTTTGAATTCGTTTGATACCAGCCATCAGGCTGATACGTCAGGATCCAATAACCGTCGTTTGGATTGTAGGGTGTTTGTAGTGTCTCACTTCCCGATTTCTCGGTACTAGTAACTGCATCGTTTTTCTCCCAATTCATAGTCTTTCCGTTATAGGTATACCCCACTCTTTCCAATTTTGGTTGGATAAACTGAGAATACCCCACAGTAGATATGAGGGCGAATACGATGACTGCGATTCCGATTTTTTTCCAATTCTTTTTCATTTTTTAACTGTACTCTTTTTTTAATTATTTGTCAATATTTTTGAATTTTTGTTCATTCTATACTCTCGTACAGATTCTCGGTACATATATGTGTATATACAGAGAATCTGTACGAGAAGTGATTTGTATTTTGTACTATGTCATCCTCGTTTGTCGGGGATCCAGGGCTTAGTATACCCTAGAGGAGACAAGTATCTGCTGTTTTGCGGAGCAAAACAGCTCAAATATATGTATATATTTGTATTTATTTTTTCGATCAATACTTTTGCCTTTTTCTTGATCGATTCCTCTTGTGATTGTTAAAAACAACCTTGTTTGTATTCTTGTATCAGTCTCTTTCTTGAAAAGAGACTTGCCAAAATACAACAATTACAGTCAAACAAGTTGACTGCAATGTATCATATTTTTTGTATAAAAGCAACTATGCCTAATAGCTCATAATAAAGGTTACCGAAGATCTATCGTATAGCTCACAAATCGGTTACCCTACGATCATATGAATATGATCACAAAGAAAACACTATTTGGTATAGAATTAAAGCATTATGTAGGTGTTTCTCGCGAA
>JANPGR010000066.1:0-1922 GCA_031424015.1 Candidatus Nomurabacteria bacterium | reverse complement strand
GGCGGTCAATGTGCGGGAGCGCTCCCACTTCCGCCGCGAGTTCGGAAATCGGCGTATAGGCACCGTCTTCCTGTTGGATGATGGAAAGGCACTGTTGGGCGACGGCTCCCCAGAGTTTTTGCGCGCCGCCAATCGGCATGCGGCCTTCTCGCCCTGCCTGCAGCAGGCTGGCGAACGTGAGGGCCTCGCGCGGCGCTCCGGAGCCTGGCTGGCAAAGGCAGATGACATTCGTCTTGTTCGATCGACGGTTGCCCCGGCCTATCCGCTGAAGGAATGAAGCGATGTTGGGCGGATTGCCCGTTAGAATCACCGCGTCAATGTCCCCAATGTCGATACCGATTTCGAGCGTGCTGGTGGCCACGCAAATCGCACAAGGCGCTTCCGCGAACTGCCGTTCGGTTTGTTCGCGCAATTCAGTGGATAGTGACGAGTAATGGGTGAACACGAGCGATGCCAGTTCAGGTGCACGCTGGAGTTCGCCAGCAAGGCTTTCGCAGAACTTTCTGGAATTCGCAAACACCAGAAGTTTGCGGCGCGGTGCATCCATGAGTTTGACGAACAGCTTCCTGAGTTCGCCCGGGTTGTTCGGCATCCGAATCTGAGCCTCGATGGTTCTCGTGGCCGGAAACTGGAGGAAATCCGCTTTCTCCTCCGCGCCGAAGAAGAACTCGGCCACGGCGGGCAGATTACCCATGGTGGCTGACAGCGCCGCCCATTGCAGTGGCCTGCCAACAAGTCTTCGCAGCCTTCCCAGCAGCAAGGCGAGATGAAGTCCGCGCTGGGTGTTGAAGAGCAAGTGAATCTCATCAATGACCACGCATTGAACTTGCGACAGCACCGGTTCCTTGCGCCGGAGCATAACGTTGAGCGATTCCGGGGTCGTGATCAATACATGGGGCTTTGCCGCCCGATCCAGATCATTGCGATCCCCGTGGCGAATACCGACACGCAGGGAAAGTGGTTGGAGGACGGACTTCAAGCGGTTGGCAATGTCGTTGATCAATGCCTTGGTCGGTGCGATGTAGAGCATCACCATCCGATCATCTCTCAGAGCCTCGATCCAGAAACTACTCATCAGCGGTGCGGTTACCGCCTCGGTTTTCCCGGAACCCGTGCCCGACGATAGCACCACATTGCGACCGTTGATCAGCGGTTCGATTGCAGCAGCCTGCACCGGTCGGAGTTCCTGAAAGCCTCCGTAAAATGCGGAGGCGATTCTTGGATCCAGTTTCGACCTCGCATCACTCATGAATCTTCCAAAATGGTGTCGAGTAGTTTGACCACCTCGCGGATGGTGTGGCGTGCCCGGTCTTGGACCGGAGACCTGGACAAGTGTGCGATGAGGTCGCGGATTTGTGATGAACTCACATCCTCAGGCTGATAACCAAAGGCACAGGCATGAGCCTTCAAAATGCGCCCCGCAAGCTCCGCCAGCTCGGTTTTGGTGAGCGGACTCATTTCGAAGGTCGGCAATTTGTCGAAACGCGTGTAGTCGAAATCGACTCGTCCTTTCTCCAATAGCTGTTCCTTGCATTTGGCCACGAAATTGGGTGTGACCGCATAAAATGTTCTCCCCGGAAAACGCTTTCCTCCCATGAACAGGAAAAGGTTCCAAAACGCCGCTTCCTTCCATTGAACATTGGTGAGGCCGGTGAGCACATCCTCGAATTCGTCAAACAATACGATCAGCCCCCGGAGACCGGACTCGACGAGAAGCTCATTCATGTCGCGAAGCCCGTCCCACACGGATCGATAGCCGTCGTTGTGAAACGCAAAGACGTTCTCCGTGCCGAGATCGCGGAACAGCAGCGCGACCTGATTGCGTGCGTTGGCCAGCACCGACGCCACGAGCACGACCGTCACGATGCCGACGACGATTCCGACCACCGCCAGAATCGTGCGGGCACGTTCTGTTCGCAACG
>JANPGR010000065.1:0-2614 GCA_031424015.1 Candidatus Nomurabacteria bacterium | reverse complement strand
ACGGGCTAATTATACCTGTAGGTGTTTTATCGTGGGTTGGTTTATAAAGTGGTGTTTGTAATTTGGGGGCCGGTTGGGCCTCCCCAAAACCCGGCCCAAAAATCATTCACCTCACCCATAGAAACCAAGCAACCCCGCGCCAAGGCCACGAGGTATCAGAGCTTGAATAAGTTTTACAACTTTTGAAGACCTGAAGCCTGTTTAAGGCGTATGCCGAGTCTTGCCGGGTCAGAAAAGTTTGTAAAACTTATTCAAGCAAACAGCAGAGCAAGGCAGGGTATTGAGAATAAATCCCTCTATCGCCTCATCACCCTTTTTCTGATACACTATTCCTATCTATGGCTCTGATTATTGGTAACAAACACGACCTCAGGAATTACACCATCCTCGAAACCTGGGATGCTGGGATCCGCCTGACGGGTGGCGAGGTAAAATCGCTCAGAGGTGGTCGCGCCAGCCTGACGGGCTCGTTCGTGTCCGTACACAATGGCGAACTGTGGCTACGCAAAGCATTCATACCTCCTTACCAAATCAAAAACACGCCCAAATCCTACAATCCCTACGCCGACAGAAAATTATTACTGAAAAAAACCGAACTGAGAAAACTCACCGGACACCTGGCTGCATCAGGCGTGACCTGTATCGCGACTGGATTCCACACCACATCACGCCACACAATCGCAGTATCGATCGCCCTCATCAGACACGCATCCAAACACGACAACAGGAACAAAATCCGTGACCGAGACCTCGGCCGAGAACTGAGAAGAGAAATAAAATCAGCAATGACGTTGTAATGTTATGCCAAAAGACATGAACCGCCGCGAGTTTCTACGAAGGACAATCCCCGTCACCCTGCTTGCACCTAAGATCCCCCATTTTTTAAAAAAATATTTAGTTTCAAATAATGAAATATCTAACGAATCTATCGAACTGCTCGATATAGAAAAACTTGTTTTAGAAGTTACCAATCTAATCTCCGAATTAGCCAATTATGAACCCCTTGTAAAAGGGCAGATTACCAATAAAAACCTTGACAGTATTAAATATGCACTCTATTACCTGCCAAACTGTGCAAAAGAAGGACATGTGCAAAAAGCAATTAGTTCTCTAGATTTCTCCAAAGAAAAAAACCGACGCAACCAAGAAATTGCTCTACTTCTTTTCCTTTATATACTTTATAATGATAATTATTCTAACAGAAAAAACCCCAGCACACTTGAGAGGCTTTTTGATCTGGGGTGGAAAAACCCTGTTGCAGACCTATGGAACAAGAGAAAATTACTAAAGATTATGAAAAACCACCCTTATAATCCAGAAAATACATTTATGAGTCGTCTATTTCCCGATCTTCTCTCTGAGGTAAAGTCGTATTGTAAAAAGATACAATCCGGAATTGTTTTTAATGACATAACAAAAGACCCAAAGATACTAGAATCACTCAACCAAAAAATGAGTTCTATTTACGCGGATCTAGGAAGTGATTTATAAATTGACATCAAATCTCTATATATGCTATTATGTATTTGTCAGCAATGACAGCTCTCTTGGGGGTGTACAGGCACGCCATACGCAGCGAATACGTGACAGTGCATGCAGGGTGGGTATAGCCATCCTCAATCAACCACCTATACGATAGTAAATGCAAACAAAACTACAACCGCATTTATCGCTTCTCCCTACCCTGCTTTTGCACGAGTAGCGGCATAATCGATAATGCTCTCGCCGACATTTCGGCGACAGTGCCACCAGTATTCGCTCACACATACTGGTCCCACTGCAACAACCCTTTGTGAGATACACTAATCCCGTCAGGTAATTAGTAGAAATCCAATCCCTGACCCGCACTCTCTGTCGGATTATTCGTGTGACGCCGACAGATCAGTGTAGAATCCCCGTACGGTTGCACGTATGGGTCACCACACACGATTCAGCATGGAGCATCTGTTACTATTTCTGGTATGTACGGCGGTTCGATTCCGCCCATCTCCACAAAATTAATCCGCCATTTAGGCGGTTTTAATTTTGTGGAGATGGAGAATGACGACTGCTCGTCATTCGTGCGGGATCGAATGGTCGGAGCGATGTTTGTGAGCCTTCAAAGCGAACAAAACCGCGAGACTGGGTTCAAAAACAGTGGGCACACCCCACTGTTTTTGTGTAAGGGGTCGCGAAACAACATTCGAATACGAGTGAAGCGAGTATTGAGAATGTATGTTTTGTGACCGAGGCGTAGTTGTCGAATATGAGCAAAGCGAATATTGAGACAACATACGACCGTGACTCGATTCTATCTTCCGCCCATCTCCACTCGATTCCGCAAAAATCTGTTGCCTGATAGGGCAACAGATTTTTGCTACACTCGTGGCAAGCCACAAAATACTACATTGCATACTAATAGCGTCCTTTTATATGTATAGAAGATAAAGAATGAAAAACTCTTAAACCAGCTAGTCAATAATGGTACCTGACATGCTCTGTAGAAAACCTCACTTAGCCCAAACAATCATAATATTATGAGTCAGTACTTTGAGGCTCATTTCTCTACACTGACTCCAATAAGACTTTGCTGATAGTTCAGATCCTAGATTTCTCTTGATCATACTGTTTACTG
>JANPGR010000064.1:0-12010 GCA_031424015.1 Candidatus Nomurabacteria bacterium | reverse complement strand
GTTTTGGCTCCGCCAAAACCGGCCCACATAAAAAACCAGACAATGTGCCTGGTTTTTTGTAAAAGGCTGACGCCTAATTGAGATAGGCTCGATTGAAAGATAATCTCAAGAGTGTCTTTGAATAATAATAAAATAGAGGATTTTAAGAAATCGTTAGAGGCTAGGTTTGAATAACCTTTATAACTAGCGATTAATCATTTCTTTAAATTCTTTTATTAATTGGAATAAATTATCTGCCTTATCTTGGATTTCAGCGAGTCTTTTTTCGCGTAATTCTATCGCATCTCTTAGTGCTTTTCTAGCTGTTTCCCCTTCTTCCAGAATCTTTTTTACATATTCTTTTGTTAATGGGGTTTCATCTGTATTTTCTGGTAATTCTATAGACATAAAATTAATATTTTTATATTCTGTATCACAGTCCGAATTACTGTGATTTTTTCTAATATAATACTGGCAAGATACAACTCTTTTATTTTAGTATACATCACACGTACAGTCAAACAATCCTTGGAGGATAACCCTTGCCTGCCTCGGGGTTACTCCATACTATTCTGGCAATAACCCTTGGAACCACGCCTTTACGCGTTCGCGCAATCCGTGGATCATGCTGGTGATGATTTTGTCACGTCCAAAGAGTATAACATTCTCGCGAGCATAGACACAGGACAGGGAATACGCGCCGATCGCGCCGATGTCGCGTTGTTTGCGTCGGCCTGAGCTGGGTGTGGGGATATCTCCGTCCCAGACACGGACAGGGAGCTGGGTCGCATTTCTGATGACTTCCTCGAGTCCTGGTAGAGGGCAAGTAGTTGGAACGATAACTACACCTGCAGGGAGGAGTCCTTGCCATCCAGCATCCATCAGATGTTTAGTGGTGATTTCAGAGAGGTCCAAGTAACGAGAATTGATAATATCGAGGAAGCGTTTTTTCGAGAAGCCTTTTTCATAACCTGATTCTGGGTCGGCGAGAAAATTGCGCGCCGTTGCTATATCTATTTGGAATCCGAGAGCGATATCTCCGATGACGTCTTGGATGCCTGTGGGAAATGTATGAAATGCAACAGGATTGTTGTTCACAAAAATACACAGAGAGGTCGTCTCTGATGCGATATACAGCACGGCACAACCCAAAATGCGCTGGCGTTGATCGGTAGCTTGCCATCCGACGACCAGGGGTGTTGCTGCGGTCTCGATAACATCACAATTTTCTGCGTGAAGGATTGCGAGACAATCATCCCTGTGTTGACTGTGTACTAATACACCGAGTGCTTGGGCTGATAGTTGGCGTGCTTGGTTTGAAATAGGGATCGTACCGATAGGAAGAGGAGATCCATCAATTGCATATTGGAGTGTCACGAGATGGAGGATTTCACTATTAATGTTTTGCTGATGGAGCTTATCTCTGATTTCAGATTCGAGTATTGCCAAATCATTTTCAGTAATAGGACGTAGCGACATTGTCTCGGTGAGATTGATTGTATGAGATATCTTTTTAGAAACCATACTACTCGGGTGAATACCTATGAGTACCGGTGGTAGGTAGTTCAGTTGTTGTGCAACCGATCTGAGTGCTTCGCCTGTGACACGCGCCAATTCCTGTTTGTCGATAACAACACCACGATGCATAGCAGAATGAGGATATTTGGTAATTCGTGACAGTGGTTGAACTTCACGATTAATAGCGTCACGATAGCCAATACTGACATAGAGATACTGTGAATCATAATCCAATGCTATTATGTGCGGTCGTGACGAATCAATAGTCATAATCTCCATAGTAGCACAAATTCTGTTTGTTTGGCAGAGAATTCTGTGGAAAGATGGTACAAAGAGAGAATATGTATGATATAATTAGGATATATGATATTTTTCCAGAAATTACAATCAATGATAACTACACGTAGGGTTATAATCGTCGGTATCGTTGCAATTCTTGTTACCTATCTACTATTCAAGCCAGATCCAGCAGTATTCAGTTATGTGGTTACTCGTGGAGAGCTAGAACGTACCGTTACGGCAACAGGCAGGATAGAACAAACCAACGAGGTTTCTCTGTCGTTCCAGCAGTCAGGAACGATTCAGCGTATTCCTGTTGTATTAGGACAAAAAGTTTCCGAAGGAACCCTCCTCGCCCAGCTCGACCTCGGTACTCTGAATGCTGACTATCGTGAAGCGAGTGCAGACCTACTCCTCGCACGTATCAATCAAAAAAAAGAAACCCTCTCGCTCTCTCAACAGGGAGGTAATATTATTGACGATACTGCACGAGCAAAAGCAACCCTTGATGCATTACGGCTCAAACTACTTTCAACTGATCTCGAGATGTCACCCGTAAAACCAGGTGCCACATTTGCAGAAGAGCCTTTGGTAGCAGGTATCTATTCGGGACCAGAAGATTCGGTAGTCATAAAGCTCAAAGTATATCCTGCATCGTCAGACAGCGGTTATGCAACAACCTATCAAATAGGAAGCGATGCTGGAACAGTAGAATTGTCCTCACGTCATTATGTAGCCATTGGTAATACAGGGCTCTATGTCAAACTCGCTAGTTCTACAGTGGATGGACTAGCAGAGACGGAATGGACCATCGATATTCCCAACACGTCTGCAGCTACCTATCCAGCAAACCTCTATCAATATTTAGAAGCAAAGAAAACCTACGAATCAGCTCTCACAGGAAAACAAAATACTGTAGATATTTCCAATGTTTCCTATAATGGTATGAATGCCAATGACGCTGCTGTTATGCGTGCAGAGGCGGCCCTCGCACGAGTTAATCAATCAATCCGTGCCCGAGGGGTTTATGCTCCTTTTGCTGGGACTGTGGGCCGCATCAGTATTAAAAAAGGCGAGCAAGTTACCGCAACCACAGATACCCTAGCCCTCCTCGGAGGTGGAGGATTTATTATCAAACTCAAAGTACCAGAAAGCGTCATCGGAGGTGTACGTATTAGTGATTCCGTTACTGTATCCCTCGATGCTGTGTCGGGTAAAACCCTGAAGGGTGTAGTAACAGCAATCAATACCGCAGAAACCTATGTAGATGGGACTCCAGTGTATGAGACAACTGTCGCTATTACTGATCCAGATGATACAATGAAATCAGGAATGCATGCTACGGGTGTGATAGTGCTCGATTCATATACTGACGCCATTCTCGTGCCAGATATTGCAATAGATAGGTCTACAGGATCGCCAGTAGTAAAAAAGATAACTCAAAACCAAAAAGGTGACAGAGAAATAGTCAGCGTACCAGTACAGATACTCGCTACTGGATCCAATGGGTTTGTGTCAGTTACAGGTGTAAACCCCGGAGATAAAATCATTCTCCCAGAAAAACTTCCCACAGTATTGTCAGATTCTGTTGCTGACAAATAAATTCTATGAAACAATGGATTCGCGATATTCGTTTAGCTGGATTTTTGGCGGGAAAGACGCTCTCTCGTAGTAGCCGCGCGACCCTCGTGCTGATACTTTTTATTATGACATTGACCTTTATGAATTTGGTTGCTGTGTCGGGTATCCTGGTCGGACTCATCGATGGAGGCAATAATGCGAACCGTGAGCAGTATACCAGTAATGTGATCATTACGAGACTCTCGGGCAAAACCAGTATAGGTAGAACCCCAGAGATTGTCGAGTATATCAAAAATAATCCCTACGTACAAAGCTATTCTGTGCGTTATGGTGTCGGTGCTAATATTCAGGCTGGGTTTATGAATCGTTCTGATTTTTTGAAAAAAACAGATTCAATAAATACCCAAATAATGGGGATCGATGTTACAGCCGAAGACAACCTCACTCATCTGTCAAAGTATGTAAAAGAGGGAAGTTATCTAAACCCAAATGAATCAGGATATATTCTGATCGGAGCGGATACATTGAAACGCTATAATAGTAATTTTGGAGATCAATTTGACTCTATCTCTAATCTCTATGTGGGAGACAAAGTCCGTGTGACCGCAGGAGATAAATCCTATGAATTTATTGTAAAAGGTATCGTAGATACAAAAGTGGGAGAAGTATCATTCCGAGCATTCGTCCCTACGAGTGAATTGTCATTACTCCGAGAATCAGGATCGCAAAATGCATCAGAAATAGCGATCGAGACAGTTAGGCCAGAATATGACAAACTCTTGCAAGACTCCCTCGTTCGCGCGGGATTTGATTCTGACGCAAAGATCCAGACTTCGGAACAAGCTATCCCAGATTTCTTGAACCAGATAAAATTGGCATTCGGAATATTAGGCAATATGATCGGACTCATCGGACTGATCGTCGCTGCAACCACGATATTTATTGTGATTTTTATGAATGCTGTTACGAGGCAGAAATATATTGGAATATTAAAAGGCATCGGTATCGCACCTCGAGTGATTATTTGGTCCTATATTTTTCAGTCGCTATTCTATGCGACCGTAGGTGGAGGTATCGCCTGCGTTATTATCTATTTTGGACTCGTACCGCTGATCGATAGGAATCCCATCGATTTTCCTTTTAGTGACGGTATTTTGTCTGCACCTCTGGATGGGACATTGATACGGTTTGGAATTCTCCTTGTTATTAGTTTCTTTGCGGGTCTCGTCCCTGCATGGCGTATTGTCCGTCGCAATACGTTGAATAGTATACTAGGACGCTAGTACAGAATATCTATGAACTCAACCCAGCCAATTCTCCAATCGATCCAACTCTCCAAATCATTCAGCAACAATGGTATCGAGACTTCTGTCTTGCACCAGGTGGATTTGTCGATTTATCCAGGTGAATTCGTTGCAATTATGGGTAAATCAGGCGCGGGCAAATCGACCTTGTTATATCAGATCAGCCTCCTCGATGTGCCGACATCAGGTGATATACGATACAATGGTGCGACCCTCCTCGATATGACAGAAAATGAAAAGACTCGATTCCGCCTCAACACATTCGGATTCGTGTTCCAGGATTATGCCCTGTTCCCTGAACTCACCACCGTCGAAAATATCGCGCTCCCATTGATGATGCGTGGGCAGTCTCGTGATGATGCATATGCGCGTGCTATGGAGATATTAGGTGACTTGTCCTTGACCAGTCAAGCGGATAAACTACCCAGCCAAATGTCCGGAGGACAACAACAACGCGTTTCGATTGCTCGTGCATTGTCGGGGCATCCTGAAATACTCTTTGCTGATGAACCGACCGCAAATCTGGATTCTACATCGTCGGATGAGGTTATGGAGCTATTCATCGCAGAGCATCGTGCAGGGCGTACGATCGTCATGGTGACTCACGAACCAGAATATGCACACAATGCGACCCGAGTAGTACAGCTATCAGACGGAAAGATTATTTCGAACATAGAGCAAAAGGTGGGGTAGGGATTATTCACAAACACCATCCTGTGTGGTACAATGTTCCCACTATGGAATCACCTCGTGAACAAGTCACCCTACAAACATTGCCTAATACAGGTTGGGAATACTGTATTATTCTGTTTTATAACTACGTTCGTATTGACGAGCCCTCAGAATACCGCGACGTATTGCGTGCAAAATGCATTGAACTCGGTATCACGGGCAGGTTTATTATCGCGCATGAAGGCATCAATGGTATCGGCGAGACGACCGTGCCTCAGATGATCGAATTCTGTAACTGGTTCATCGCTGATCCACGATTTGCCAATACGCATTTGAAATTCAGCCAGAGCCCTGGAGCTAGCTTTCCCCGATTATCGGTAAAAGTCCGCCCAGAAATCGTATCCTTGCACCTCGGGATTGAAGATTTTGATCCGAACGAAACAACAGGTCAAAAATTGTCACCAGCAGAATTACACGAATGGTATACGAGTGGACGTGAATTCACTATCGTCGATATGCGTAATGATTATGAACACGCGATCGGACATTTCGTCGGGTCCGTGTTGCCTTCATTGTCGAATTTTCGTGATTTAGCAGGACAATTGGATTCTCTGGCGCCGTATGATGACCCAGAAAAACCTCTCCTGACAGTGTATACTGGTGGAGTCAGATGTGAAAAGGCGAGTGGGTATCTAGTCAAAAAAGGATTTCATAATGTGTATCAGCTCGATGGCGGAATGGTCAGCTATATGGAACAATTCCCTGGGCACAATTTCCTCGGTGGGATGTATACGTTCGATGGTCGTCGCGTGATCGATTGGGATGGTGGAAATCATATCGTAATAGGCAGGTGCGAACACTGTAATTGCGAATCAGAACGCATGGTAGACTGCCTGAACCCAATGTGTAATCGTCAGTATATCGCATGCGCACAATGCGATAGCGATATCAATGATGCATACTGTACTAATGAATGTCGCGCGCATGGCCCTGCGGTCAAATCTGATGGCACCCCAGCAAAACCCCGCAAGGACAAAGTCGCAGTAATGCAATCATAATGATATGCAAAAAATATTTGCAAAATATGGCAACGCCATAGCGATTACTCTCGCGATAGTGTTGACCTCTATTACTTCGATTCATTGGAACGAGATTGGATCCAGTTGGGGCTTGGCTGTTTCACTGTTCGTACTCGGGTATATATTCGGCGAGGCTACGTGCCATTTTCACTCAAAATCAAAAGGTCTCGCCCTCAGTCTGGTGCTCTTTTTTCTCTTTAATTTGACACATTCTGTTATCGACGGGATAGCTTGGAATGGCAATATTCTCGCAGTGTTTCTGCACGAGTCTGTCCGCCAGCCGACATTGTATCTGTTGCTCTGGGGGATTATGACCCCATTCTCTGTGATTACGAGACAGCAAAAAATTCTCATATCTATTGTCTCTGTTACGGGTATTTGGATGATCGGACTATGGATCGGTGCGGACCTATACCAGCTGATCGATCAGGCACCAGGACTCCACCAAATCATCGAAGTATTCGTATTTCTCCTGATAGGAGATTTGATGCATCATTTGGTCGAAGAAATCACTAAACTCAGAAACCCGCACAGTTGTGGACATATGCATTAAAATATCCATAATCCACAGATAATTATAGTAGGAAAGATCGCTAGGTGATATGATTGATGTATATGGCATCAGAAACATTTCAAGGCGAGGATCAACCTGTTCCGGTAGAGAGTACTGTGGAACATGGGGCAGAAAAAAGCACTATAGAAAAGTACTTGGAAAAAAGAAAAGAACAGGGTATTTATGATATAGAGGGTTATACCCTAGGAGAAAGGTGGCCAAATAAACCTGACGACGATTATCTTAAAAAACATAATATAAAAGACTATAACTCTTTTGAGGGAATTTATACTCTGCCGTACATAGATAGAGTGTTAGCACATGCTTTAGTATGCTTGTTTCAGCCTAAAAAAAAGGACCAGAAGACCCTTAAAGATGATCTAGAGGAATTTTATGGTAGTAAAATACCATTTAGTATTCCTAATCCGCACAGCGGCAGGCCACCTAGCTTTTTTCGAAATATTGCTGAACCTAATTTAGATTTATTTAATCAACTCAGGCAGGATCTTTTAAAAGCTCATAACTTTTCAATAGAGGCTGTTGTCAAATATGTTCGGAATATGGTTAGAGAATACCCACCAGAGAGGAAGTCTTTAGTCTCATGGGCATACAATGAATTAGAAGCTAATTACAGTAATTTTACCGCTGGGGCAGAGAAGTATTTTGCTGCTATTCAAAAAGCAGAGGAGGATGAGGCTAAAAAAGCAAAAGAACAAGCAGAGCAGGCTTTCGCCAAGGAGAGGAGTCGTGTAATTTCAGTTTTGAATCCATTAAGTATGAAGGATAAGTTTGATAGGTATTCTATCAAATCTACATATCAATCAAGACCCCTCTCTTTCATGTATGATTCATGGTCAAAAAACACTCCATTGGCCGAAGAAGGAGCTCGACAGGAGTATATAGGTATATTAAAAGAAATAGACAAGGCAAATAAAAGTGGTGCATACACAGAAGATTTGGAAATTCAGACGCTTTTAAACATAGCTATAGAAGCTGCTGATATCTCATACACTAATTGGATACAGAGTGAAAGAAAGTATTTAGCAGAGGTAGTTGCAAATGAAGATATATACAAATCAGAGAAAGCTCCTATTGCCCCGCTCAAGAAAAAATATTATCTACAGTCTGAATTAGATCAGGGAAGGTTAACCTATGAACAGACAAAACCTTTTAGTCAAAATAATTCTGCTGTAGGCCGTTTCGTATCCATGATTACCTCAGCAGTAACGCCTGTTTTTACAGAAAAGGATCGATCGATACTGTCGGGCGTAGAAAACGCAGTAGAGTTGATCCCAAATATAGAGTATGGGGTTTTGCTTGGTAGTTTCGATGTTGCAATGTCCCCAAAGGAAATAGCTTTTAGTAACGGCTTAGAATATTCAGTTAAAAAGCGGGAATTAAAAGACAAAGGCCTACAGAGAAAAATTTGTATTATAAATACAAGGGATAGCGTTCAAGAAGCAATGCTGTTTGGCAAGGATTCAAAAAAACTTATAAATGCCAGTGATTTTTTCGATGAGATAAAATTTGAAGAAGATGTTGATACCGGCGTGGTTGCTATTGTTGGCTGTGATTATCACAAAGAGGGTGATGATGAGTACGAACAAATGGTTCCTTCTCAGCATATCCTTGGCTTTGCTTTTGATGGCTCTTCAAAGATAGTAAAAAAGTTGCCAAACCTTTTACATACCAGAATAAACTCTTTTATCAAAGAGTCAGTTTTCTTGTTTGATGGTGTCGAGAACCCCATGATTGATTATAGCATTGCCCCGAAAGGGCAAGGACAAAATCATAGATTGCAATCAGGCGAGAAGAATTCATTAATTTAGTTTTTTAAACAAGATACAGTTTTGACATATGAACATAGAACAAACACCTGACCCTAAAGAGCAAGAAGAAGTTCCCCTAAGTAACTGGGTTCAAGGGAATGCATCAATCTTGCCAGAGTTTAATAGAGAAAATTTCTCTATTATTGGAGATACAGAAAAAGGTACAGAGAAAGTTTATGTGAATGAATCAACAGGGGATGTTTTGTATTCATTACATCAATCAGGTGAAAACTTTAGATTCGACCGCCCTGCCTATCAGTTTGTATTTTCCCAAATAGGATCACTATTTTTTTCTATAAACCCGGTGTCATTTTTGCAAAAAGATAGTAAAAATGAATTGAGTGCAATAGATATGAATGAGCCTGAAAATCATAGATTAGATAATCATTATTTTTCAGTTGTTTCCCCTCAAATGGAAAAGAATAGTAATGCGCTTGAGAAGAAAAATTTACTAGAACAATCATTCGTATATGCACTAACTTTTCATGACAGCGATTTCTATATGGAAGATGATGAATATCTAGCTGAAAAGTCTATTGGGAAAAATATCAATCCAGAAACAGGGAGAAAATTTGATTTTGATTACACGTTCCATGCGAATGATTTGAATGAGTTAAAAAATCAAAATGGTTTTAAAAAAATTGAACATCAAATTAGCGCCTTTGATGAAGAATCACAAGTATCTTTTTATAAAGATTCATATGAAAAAATGAAATATATTTACGATAATGTTCATAAGCCAGATTTTTTAGATTTTATAAAAAAAGTATGTAAAAAAGTAGAAGTTGATGTTGCTCAGGATTTTGCACAAAAGATCTATAGCTTGCTTCTGAAAAGTACTTCCGAAGGCTTGCAGTATATTCAAAGCCAAATAAGTAAATAAACACGTAGCTATTGTATTTCAATAGAAAATCTGGTAGATTAGGAGGTATTGTCCCCGGACGTCTGTTCGGTAGACGAGGAACATTTATTTATTAGTTTGTTAGCAATTTTATTTATTATTTATGTCTCGAGATTACCCATTATCAAAAGTTCGAAACTTTGGAATTATTGCCCATATCGATGCCGGCAAAACTACTACATCAGAGCGTATTCTGTTTTATACAGGAGTGTCTCATAAAATCGGCGAGGTTCACGACGGAGCTGCTATTATGGACTGGATGGAACAAGAACGCGAACGCGGTATCACGATTACTGCTGCGGCTGTTACCTGTTTCTGGACTCCGTCATATGCAGGACTTGATACAAAGCAAAAACATCGATTCAACATTATCGATACGCCTGGTCACGTGGACTTTACCGTAGAAGTAGAGCGATCCCTCAAAGTCCTCGACGGTGCTGTCGTTGTGTTCGATGGTGTTGCTGGGGTAGAGCCACAATCAGAAACTGTTTGGCGTCAAGCTGATAAATATAATGTTCCTCGTATTTGTTTTATCAACAAGATTGATCGTACCGGTGCATCGTTTGAACGATCATATGCATCTATTATTGCGCGTCTGACCAAAAAGGCTGTTCGATTCCAAATCCCATGGGGCGAAGAAGACACCTGCGAAGGGGTCATCGACCTGTTAAAAATGAAGGCATACCATTTCGAAGGAGAAATGGGGAGTAAAGTAGTTGAATGTGAAATCCCAGAATCCTACCGCGAAATCGCAGAGAAATATCACAACGACCTCGTAGAATCAGTAGTTACCAATGACGATGCGTTGATGACTCGTTACCTTGATGGAGATACCAATATTTCTATCGAAGAGCTCAAATCAGCAACACGCAAAGGAGTTTTGGCGGGGAATTTGTACCCAGTGTTTACCGGTACAGCGTTGCGTAACAAGGGTGTACAGCTCGTGCTTGATGGTGTTGTGGACTATCTGCCGTGTCCAACTGATCGTACTAACGTTCATGGTACTGACGACAAAACAGGCGAAGAAATCAACATACCTGCAGATGATACAAAGCCTTTTTGTGCACTCGCATTCAAAGTAGCAAATGACACCTATGTAGGTCAATTGACATTCTTTCGTGTGTATTCGGGTACTCTCGAGGCTGGATCATACGTACTGAACACTCGTACCGGAGAAAAAGAACGCGTAGGACGTATCGTTCGCATGAACTCGAATGATCGTGAAGAAGTAAAAATAGTGTACGCAGGAGAAATCGCTGCAGCAGTAGGACTCAAGGATACAAAAACCTCAGACACATTGTGTGATTTGAATACACCTATCACTCTCGAAGCAATCACATTTGCAGAGCCTGTGGTATCGCTCAAGGTAGAACCAAAGACAAAAGCAGACCAAGAAAATATGGGCAAGGCATTGTCACGCCTCTCGAACGAAGACCCTACGTTCCACGTATCGTCTGATAACGAAATGGGTGAGACAATCATTTCTGGAATGGGTGAACTCCATCTCGAAATTATGGTAGACCGTATGAAGCGTGAATTCAACGTGGATGCAAATGTGGGTCAGCCACAGGTAGCATACCGCGAAACCATCAGTGGTACAGCAGAAGTAGACAATAAATATGTAAAACAAACAGGAGGAAAAGGACAATATGGTCACGTCAAAATCCGCATTAAACCTCTAGAACCATTGGCACCAGACGCAGTATTGCCAAAGAACGTACAACGCGATGACACATTTGAATTCGTAAACACAGTCAAAGGTGGAGTAATCCCGAACGAATTCATCCCAGCAGTATATAAAGGACTCAAAGAGGCGATGGCTCGTGGAGTATTGGCAGGATACCCAATGGTAAATATTTCTGTAGAATTGTACGACGGTTCATCACATGATGTGGACTCATCAGAAATTGCCTTTAAAATAGCAGCATCCCAAGCATTGCAAGAAGCAGTGAAAAAAGCTCAGCCAGGAATCCTCGAACCAATGATGCGTGTCGAAGTAACCGTGCCACCAGAATCTGTTGGAGACGTAACAGGAGACCTATCAGGAAAACGAGGAATGATCGAAGGAATGGATGACAGAGGGATGACATCATCAGTACGTGCTATCGTGCCGTTGGCATCAATGTTCGGATATGTGAACTCTCTCCGATCGATGACATCAGGACGTGGATCATCAGTGATGGAATTCGCTCGTTACGAATTGGTACCGCCAAACGTAGCAGACGAAATCATCAAAAAGCGTGGAAGATAATTCTCTCAAACAAGAGAAAGAATAGAGGAAAAAGAATACAGAAAAGGCCGGCCCCTACGGGGCC
>JANPGR010000063.1:0-8214 GCA_031424015.1 Candidatus Nomurabacteria bacterium | reverse complement strand
TTGGCTCCGCCAAAAACGGCACACTAGAAAAAAACTAGTAGTATATGCTATACTTTGTATATGACAAAGATTTCAATACTTACTCTCAATGCTGCTCTTTTGCAGGTGCAAATATTTAGAATCCCGCTGTTTTCTTTTAGCCCGTATGCATCTGAGCGTGCAGACAGAATCATAGAAAATATACAATCGACTAATACTGATATTGTTTGTCTGCAGGAGATATCAGGTAATTATGTAAAGAAAATTATTGAAGGGCTACGAGATGTCTACCCCCATAGTATCTATGAAAAGTCTTACAAAGTGTTTTCTTCGGATCTATTAATACTGTCAAAATATCCACTACATAGTCCTCAGTTTGTACCTTTTCGTGATATGACCTGGTTTGAAAAAATGGTAATCAACAAAGGCATCCTAGGCGCAGATATTCACCTAGGTTCTGTTGTTGTACATATTGCGTGTACACACCTGATTACGAATGGTTTTCCGCTGGGTGCAACGTTGCCGGCTGTTGAATCTATCCGTGATAGAGAAATCAAGGAAATAAAAAAATACGCAGAAGACAAAGAGAATATGATACTTGTTGGAGATTTTAATGCCAGTCCAGAAGCGTCCAAAGGTAACTATGATAGCCTGTTGGAATCATTCGAAGATTTGTTTATCGATAGTGAAGACGCAGAAGGAAAAAAGATCGTACGTATGACCTGGGATCCTCAAAACCCTCTAGTGCAAACGAGTGTTGATAGGAAATCTCCTGCACAACGTGTGGATGCAATATTTGTTCCAAAGACGGTGTTAGGGAAATTGATGAAGTTACTCGATACGCATATTGTGTTCAATACTGAACTCTATAAATCCCACGACAAAAAACTCATACCGATCTCTGACCATTATGGAATTATTACAACTTTAGAAATACGAGAGAGTAAATAGGGTATTCTCAATACCTCGATGCTTGTATCGGTTCAAATAAGTTTTACAACTTTTTTAACCTTGCAAAACTCGACTACGCCTCAAACAGTTTCAGGTCTGCAAAAATTGTAAAACTTATTCGAACCCTAACACCTCGTGGACTTGACCCAGGGTCCCTTCATTATTTGGGTGCCTGAAGTGGGTTGTTTGAATTTTGCATCATGCCAAATACCTTTGTTGCAATAGGGAGGAGTTCATCAGGGGTGATTTTACCATCATCGAGTTTCGCCATAACATCACTCGGGATCGTGTTTGTTAGTCCATAGTGTTGGATGTAGCCTTTTATTGTCGAAACATCAATACCTCCTCCGAATAGGTTTTCGAGGGACGAGAGTCCGCCGATTGAGGGAATAGCCGAGAGTGGGTTCGTGTTGTTCTGGTCTGAATTGGCAGAAGGAGACGGATCAGAAGAATTACCGAATAAATTGGGGAGGATTTGTGAGAGGATATTCATACGAGTAGAGTATATAACACACAGAGAATATTTGCTAATGGATAACAAATCGCTATACTAAATCTATATGAATGATACTTTTATAGAAAAACTCTTGGAAAAGGAAAACGGTCGACAAAATTCGGTGATCAATCTGATTGCATCTGAAAATTATGTGTCGAATGATGTGATGAATGCTGTGGGTTCTGTGCTCATGAATAAATATGCAGAAGGATATCCAGGGAAACGGTATTATGGAGGCAATAGTGTAATCGACGAAATAGAATTACTCTGCCAAAAGAGGGCTTTGGATCTGTTTGGATTATCGCCCGATGATTGGTCGGTGAATGTACAGGCACATTCTGGTTCGCCTGCGAATATGGCGAGTTTGATGGCTCTGGCACCTATTGGAGCAACCATTATGGGAATGGAATTATCGAGCGGTGGACATTTGACACACGGACACAGCGCGTCTGCAACAGGAAAGATATGGAATCAAGTATCCTATGGGGTGAGCAAAGAGACCGAAGTATTAGACTATGATGAAATAGCTAGAATAGCGATGCAAGCAAAGCCAGCTGTTATTATAGCTGGATATACTGCCTATCCTAGACAGGTTGATTGGAAACGATTTCGTCAGATTGCCGATCAGTGCGGGGCGTACCTGATGGCGGATATTTCTCATATTTCAGGATTGATTGCAGGTGGTGTGTATCCATCGCCATTCGCGTATGCAGATGTTGTAACTACTACAACGCACAAGATGTTGCGAGGTCCTCGGGGTGCACTGATATTCTCTCGAAATGACGAGAGGAAATTATCAAAGAAAATCGACAGTGCAGTATTCCCTGGAATTCAGGGTGGTCCACATATGCATAGTATTACTGGGATTGCAGTCGCGCTCTATGAGACAACATTGCCGGAATACCACACATACACGCAAACTGTTGTCGATACCGCTAGAGCCTTGGCTGATATTCTGGCTGGTTTGGGTTGGAGGATTGTGTCTGGAGGTACTGATAGTCACATGATTCTGATTGATACCTGGATGAATGGCCGAGGAGTTTCTGGGAAAAGGGCGAGTGAATTATTAGAAGAACGAGGGATCATTGTCAATATGAATACGATACCTTTTGATACGCGTGCTCCGTCGGACCCGTCAGGAATTCGCATCGGGACAGGGGCCATTGTGACTCGTGGTGCGACAATAGACGGCATGCAGGAATTAGCAAAAAAGATTGATGGAATCTTGCGAGGGTAATTCTCAATACCTCGTCGGCTCTGCTATCTGCCCAAATAAGTTTTACCAACTTTTTCTGACCGGGCAGAACTGCGTCTACGCCTCAAACAGGACACCAGGCACTTCAAAAGTTATAAAACTTATTCAAGCCCTGATACCTCGTGGCCTTGGCCCGGGGTCCCTTCATTTTGGTTGTCAAATCCATAATAAGAAGTACGATACAGATTAATGAAATTCCCCTGAGAACCTATCCAATAACCCATAGCGAACCATCTTCACAAGAAAAATAACGACTGAAAGGAGTATATTTCCCGACAGGGGAAGAAAAGCGCCGTAGGACGCGTGGGTGAGTCTTGGGTTATTGGATAGGTTCTGAGTTGCCCACAGGAGGGCCTCAGAAATGTATGGCAAGTAGTGTATAATGCACATATGAATCCTCAGCATCAGTATGCCCCCATTGATAAATTTTTCTTTATCAGTACTATTGCTCTCCTCTGTATTGGGGTTGCCTTTTTTTGTTCAGGGGCTTTTTTCTTGTTTTCTAGTAAAAGCACTATATTCTGGGGGACACTGACTAGACATTTAGGACTCGGATTAGTGGGGGGAGGCATTGCTTTTTTCTTTGTACGCAGGATACCTGTTTCTTATTTGAATCGATTTGCTCCGTATGTTGGTTTGTTTTCTTTGCTCTTTGCTATGCTGGTGTTTGTACCCGGATTGGCGGAACGTCATGGAGGAGCTACTCGCTGGATATCGATCGGAGGTTTTTCAATCCAGCCGGGTGAATTTTTGAAAATTGGAATTATTATGACGGCAGCATGGTGGTATGCTGCGCATCGATCTCTTGTTCATACTGTTACATACGGCTTGATACCATATTTAGCTATCATCGGCATTCCTGGGGTAGTTCTATTGCTTCAGCCTGATACTGACTCCTTTTTGGTTATCGCTTTTGGTGTTTCTGTTATCTATTTATCTGCAGGTGCAAAATGGAAACATCTAGCCTTGGTTGCTATTGCCGGGACTTTGATTGCTGGAGGGCTGGTCTATACTAGACCTTATTTGCGAGATAGATTAAATACATTTATCAATCCATCTTCGGACCCACTAGGAACCTCATTCCATGTGAGGCAATCTTTGATCGCAATTGGCTCTGGTCAATTGTCAGGTAGAGGGTACGGGCGTGGTGTACATAAATATCAGTATTTGCCAGAACCTATGGGAGACACTATTTATGCTGTTATTGGAGAAGAAACGGGGTTTATAGGAACTTCGATTGTGGCAGTAGTGTTCTTTTTGTGGTACACCAGAGCGGTAATACTCTCTCGCAGGTTATCCTCATTTTTTGCTCGATATGTAGTTTTTGGTATCGCTCACCTCGTGTTGATTCAGGCGTTTCTCAATATATTGTCTAATATTGGGCTATTTCCTTTTTCTGGATTACCACTACCTTTTATGTCCCAAGGGGGTACTGCATTGTTTGTTTTACTGGCTTCTATTGGTGTTATGGTTGCTTGTATGACGCAAAAACGACAAAAATTTTAGTCACCTTTGTCTAATTAGATCAGGTAACTGATGCCACAAATAGTTGACTCTGTACTATTATGTGATAGTATCCAATATATATTAGGTAGTGAATAATTAAACATAGCCATATGGTTACCAAATCAAAAACCCTCGTGATTAAACCAAAGTTTCAACCAAAAAAAGTGAGTAAAAAAGCTCTCAGTGATTTACCTGAACGAATGCAAGATGTTTTGGTCGAGCGTTTTGGTCTCGAAAGCGGAATTAGAAAGACTCTGGATAGTATTGGAAAACGATATGGAATAACTCGTGAACGCGTTCGCCAGATCGAAAAATCCGCAATGGTAATGATAAAAAATACTCAGAGTTATAATGAATTGCATGATGTTTTCTCAGAAATAAAAGAAATGATTGATGCACAAGGAGGAATCGTGCATGAAGAGTCATTTTTTGAAATGGTGTATCCTCATGATCCTATTTCTCAGAATCACTTGTTCTTTTACCTTACATTAGGTGATGAATTTACTCGGAATCGAGAGGATAATGAATTCAAGACTATATGGTCAAGCGAACCAAACGCTCTTGCAAGGGTTCGAAATGTACTAAAATCAGTTGCAAAATCCCTAGAGGAAAATAAACTCTTTGAAGAAGCAGATTTAATCGAAAAGATTATCGGACACGAGTCCACAAAAGATATTCCAGAAGTAAAGCTAGCTCCGGAACACATAAAAAATTGGCTTGATACTACTCACATTTTTGGTAAAAACAAGCTTGGACATTGGGGTTTGTCATCATCATATAATATTTCTACCCGTGGGGTCAGAGACTATGCATATCTCGTATTACATCAGAATGGCAGTCCTATGCATTTCCGAGCGATCGCGCAGGCTATCGCTGATAAGTTTGGCAAACCAGTACACGTAGCAACCTGTCATAATACCCTCATATCAGATTCTCGTTTTGTTTTGATTGGACGAGGATTGTACGCACTCGTAGAATGGGGGTACAGTACAGGTACAGCGCGCGATGTAATCGTCCGCGTTATGAAAAAGGCGAACAAACCCCTCTCTCGATCAGAGATCGTGGATCTCGTTGAAAAGGAGAGGCATCTCAAAGAAAATACGATTATTGTGAATCTTCATAATTCAAAGTTCTTTAAAAAAGATGAAATGGGGAATTATTCATTGGTTCCTCAAGATAATGAAAATATTGCAGAATAACATAATCAGTTCACAAGAAAAACTAGCAGGAATGCTAGGTTTTCTGTATATACACCTAGGGGGCTTTTGCTTTGCCGCTTGAAAGGGGTGTGAGTGCTCTAGAACCCAAAACGAGCGTACATAATCAGCATACTCGCTATTACGAGGATGACTGCTATAGACCAGAGGATTTTTACGGATTTTATCCGTCGTGCGGAATACATGTTGAATGACATAGATAATTGCAGTATACTGTATATATAAGAATAATCAATATGTTTTCCTCTGATACTAAAAAGCAAAGTTCTGTGTATGTTCGCAATTTAGTGCGTATTGTCATTGTTTTTGGGTTGATTGTTTTCACCTGGTCTACGGTGAGGATATTTTTTGGTTATGTGTATGCACAAAAGAGACTAGAATCAACAAAAGAAAATTACCAGAAAGCATCCGGAGAATACAATAAACTCAAAGACCAATATACAAACCTAACTACCAAAGATGGTATGGAATACTATATTCGTGACCAGTACCGCGCTGTTGCAGCAGGAGAGCAGTTGGTGGTACTCATTGATGATCAGGCTGATCAAAAGATAAAATTAGAAAAACAAAAATCATGGTGGAATACCTTGTTGGATAGATTTTAGTTTGTGATATACTGTGGTTATAGTAAAATAGATGATTTGTTTTACTTGAGTTACTATTCTATTATCCTTTAAAAATTTATTTATATGCAAACAATCACTATCTATTCAACACCATCCTGTCATTATTGTAATCTCGCAAAAGACTATTTCAAGTCTCGAAATATTCAATATACCGAATACAATGTCGCAACTGATCTAGAACGCCGTTCAGAAATGGTTGAAATGACAGGTCAGATGGGCGTTCCTGTTATCAAAATTGGCGATGCTGTTATGGTTGGATTTAACCAAGAGGCAATTGCAAACATGATACAGAGCCTACCAAAAGAAGAATTGGTCGCTACTGTAGCAGCTCAAATGCCAATTTTGGATACTGTGGACACGGCAAGTCAAAAGGTAGAAGCAAAAGCCACTGGGATGGTAGAGCAAACAGAGGACGGAATTATGGGTACCATAAAAGGTGGAATTAAAAAATTATTCTCATAAAAATTCCTCAAAAGGAAAGGTATATCAAAACCCTCGAACGGAAACGTTTGAGGGTTTTGGTTTAATATGTCCAAGCCCGCAATGGGTTTTACCCACTTTTGTCTGTCTTTGCGTGTCGTCATCCTGGCCCCGAAAAAGGAGAAGCGCCCTACAGCGCGCCGCTCTTTTTCGGAAATGAGCCGGGATCCAGCAGTGGTTAAACTAGTATTTTATAACAACGGAACCTCGTAGAGAATTCTTTGTGTGGTTGAGCGGTTTGTATGTAAAGAATTTTTGCCGGTTTTCGCGGAGCGAAAACCGGCAAAATCCTGCATTTTCTTGAATTTATAGCAAAAACAAGGTAGAGTAAAAGAGATCGGAAAATATGCCCCCGTAGTTCAATGGATAGAACTACTCCGTCCTAAGGAGGAAATGCTGGTTCGATTCCGGCCAGGGGCACAAACTAGAGAAGTATAGCAAGAGGGGGGGGGATTAGAATTCTCTTATTTTGTATTCCGTTGGCTTTATATCCAGGTAGTGCTGCAGTTCTTGCTCTGTCAGGAGGCCTGCTTGTGCGCCTACTTGTTGTACTACTGACATACTGTTGATCGGAGCACGTAGCATACATTCTGGTACAGACAGGCCGTCAGCATAATATTTGCTGAATGTACTGGCATATGCGTCTCCTGCGCCCGTACGTTCCAGTGGAGGCGCAATATCGGGATACATAGGACAATATCGATAGGTCGTCCCATCATAGCTGTAGGCGCCATTAGGACCGTCTGTTATGACAACGATAGCGGGCCCGAGAGCGCGCATTTCAGATAATAAGTAGCGTAATTTTTCCTCGGTGGTTTTTGTTTCTGGGGGTACAGTACCTGCTGATCCTAGAATACGGATAGATTCCTCGACATTACAGAAAAAGAGTTCAGATCGAGTATAGATGGACTGCAATTTCTCTACGCCGAGGTTCATTTGGAATGTTCCTGGTTGGAATACGAGTTTGATTTCAGGTCTAGCTTTGAGCCAGGTCGCTATATCATTATGGTACTGTTCGGTACCACCTCCGAGTGATGACAGATATACCCAATGAGGAAGAGAATTCAGGTTTTGTATTTCTGTAGGAAAATCGTAGATATAATGCTGATGGTTGACGAGGATTGTTCTCTCGGGTGGGTACCAGAGGACATAGTGATAATTGGTACGCATATGTTGCTGTTTTACTACGAGATCCACCGTCACCTTGTTCTGTTCGAGGGATTCTAGAGATTTTATTCCATTGTCATCATCGCCGAGATGTGTTATCAGTCCAGATGGACTACCGAGTCGAGACAGTGACACAGCAGCATTAGCAGAATTGCCTACTCCATAGAGGAGTATGTCTTGTTTGAAAGGGAGTTTGTCTCCAAATTTCATACAGAGTTCACAATTAGAAGTGTCAATTTTACATGTAATATGTGCATCAATAAGCTCGATAAATGCATCGCAAACTGTATCGCCAATAGAGAGAAAGGTGGAAGAAGACATATAGGATAGTATACCACAAATTTGCAATGTAAAAACACTGTTTACATCTCTTTTGAGAAATAGTAAACAGCGTTTTTTATTCTCAATACCTCGTCGGCTCTGCTATCTGCCCAAATAAGTTTTACCAACTTTTTCTGACCGGGCAGAACTGCGTCTACGCCTCAAACAGGACACCAGGCACTTCAAAAGTTATAAAACTTATTCAAGCCCTGATAC
>JANPGR010000062.1:0-11382 GCA_031424015.1 Candidatus Nomurabacteria bacterium | reverse complement strand
TAGCAAAGTATGTAAAAGATCAAGGAAAAGAGAAAGAATACATCAAACTCCATGCTGATAGACCAACACTCTTTGACTAAGCCCTACATAATGAAAAACCCTGATACCCCGACAGCTTGGCTGCGGGGTTTTTCATTTTTTTAAAAATCGTGTAAAATTTCCTCTGGTTGCATTATGGCATACTTGTTGCTAGAATGCAAGGGTTTCTTTGCGGATCAGGGTAGACCACCCCGTCGCTGTGCGCCACCCCTCCACGGGAGGGGAATACCTAGCTCCAATAGGTAGAGTTATAAAAGAACTTGCATGAGCCCAATTCCCCTCTGTGGAGGGGTGCGTCCCACAAGGACGCGGGGTGGTTTTAGGAGAATAATTCTGAAGCTTGCTTTGATAATCCGGACTCGGTCACAAAATATGCCATCTCGATGTCGCAGCTCCGCTCGTGCTAACGCACTTGCTTCGGCGACATTCGATGGCTATTTCGCGACCCCTGATTCTCGTCCTTCTCGGGCAAAGAAAATATATAAAAACAACGCTATTCGCATTGTTTACAACCGGACTCGGTCACCCAACATAATCGTATTCTCGTTGGCACTTCGAATACTCCTTGTTGGTCGACCCCGGTTCGAGTCCTTTCGGAATCAACTTGTCAAATACAAAATAGGCATTTTTTTATAACCAGGACTCGGTCACCTCGCATAGTCGCTCGATATTCGGCTGTCGCCTCATATTCGCTCCTTGCTCCTCGACCCCTGATTCTCGTCCTTATCGGGAACTCGCCAAATACAAAACCCACGCTAGCCTAGGGGCGCGTGGGTTTTGCTTTGTCGATGTTGCCCGATAAGGACTCGAACCTCAATTAACGGTACCAGAAACCGCTGTCCTACCATTAGACGATCGGGCAAAAAATGAGGAAAGTATATAGGGTTAGTCCCAAAGTCAACGTAGGACTTACACAGCAATATTCGAAGCCCTTGATGGCAGGAGATTCCAATAGTGTTATGCAAGCCCTATTTCAAAAAGAAGTCGTCGAAAGACGGTAACCCGATTACTCCCTCAATGTCACTCTACACCAGAAAGAAAAAATTTCAAGGTTTTATTTTGCTGAACTGGGGAATAATGAATAGGTATCAAAAACATTAGGAACAATACGATCCGGAGTAGGGTTTGGTACAGAATTTGCAAGTGACTGGGCAGCCTGAATGTAGATGTCACGAGTAAAGGGAGTTTGGGTGGTAATACAATGGCGGAATAATTGGGGGAATACGAGTGCGTTGTTGATCTGGTTAGGATAATCTGATCTACCCGTCGCAACTACGCCCGCACCCGCTGCCAGGGCTAATTCAGGCATGATTTCTGGAATAGGATTCGCTAGTGCAAAGATGATAGGGTGTGGGGTCATAGACGATATCATCTCTGGTGTAATACTATTGGGGGCAGAAACTCCGATAAAAATATCAGCATTTTGTAGTGCATCTGAAATACTACCAGAATCCGAGTGGAGGGTGCTGGCTGTAATGATTTCTGTTTTGTATTCGTTGCCTGAATTTTCTGGGGTTATGACACCCTTGCTGTCGCAGAGGATGATTTTGGTCGCACCATATTGGATCAGTAGTCGAGCAATAGCGATTCCGGCACTCCCAGCACCAGAGATCACTATTTTTGTAGAAGTGAGGTTTCGATCGGTAACTTTGCATGCGTTGATGACGCCACCGAGGACGACCGTCGCCGTACCCCATTGATCATCGTGCATAATGGGGATTTTCATTGTTTTTTTCAAGGCTTCCTCAACGACAAAACAACGAGGAGCAGAGATGTCTTCGAGGTTGATAGCACCGAATGAAGGTTCGAGAGATTGCACAATGCGAATGATTTCATCAGTGTTTTGAGTGTCGAGACATATTGGTACCGCGTCCAGGTCGGCAAAACGTTTGAATAGGGCGCATTTACCCTCCATAACAGGCATTGCAGCCAAGGGGCCAATATTGCCGAGTCCGAGTACGGCTGATCCATCACTAATAACAGCAACCGTATTCTGTCGTCCTGTCATAGTCCAGGATAATTCAGGGTCGCGGGCTATATCGCTCGAGATAACTCCCACGCCAGGGGAATAAGCGAGGGCGAGGTCCTGCATGGAATCGAGAGGAACCCTGAGGAGGGTGCCGAGTTTGCCTCGGGATTGAGTGTGTAGGGTTCGTGCTGCATCGGCGAGTTGGGTAGATGTCATATCACTCATATGCTAGTCTATCAAGCTCAACAAAGCAAGAAAAATATCAGTAGAGTTGTACACAGGTTTAGATTTTGTTTGTGTATTACCGCACTATGACATATACTACAGTAGTATGAATGCATTTTTGGAAGACATGAAAGCTACTCGATTTTGGATGACAGGTCTGATATTTGTCGGGATTGGGTTTATGATATGGAAAGCATCTGCTATGATCATATTGGTTTTGTCAGCCGTTGTGATTTCAATTTTTATTGAGTCAATGGCTGAATATTTAATCCGACTCAGAATCCCTCGGTTTGTGGCTATCATGGGTGTTTTTATCCTTGTTTTATTAATTATGGCTGGTTTGATCGTGTCTACCATCCCAGTTATCGTAAAAGAAATAGCAGCGCTCAAGCCATTTTTGCCAGATGGTGATCAGCTGGAAAAAATTCTGAAAATTTTTGGTAGTAACTCAACAGCGACTAGTTCGAGTAGTGACTCCTTGCTCGTTTTGTCTCCTGACGTAGTACAAAAACTCACAACATCAACAAAAGACATCACACAGACTGCTTTTCGCCTCGTGACGAGTACGTTGGGCGGGTTTGCTAATATGGTGTTACTTTCTATGCTTTCATTGTACCTTGCTCTCGAAGATCGCGCCGTAGAGAGGTTGATACGAGCAACAGCGCCACAAAAGAGCGAAGTATATATATTATCTCTCTGGAATAGGGTTCGTAGCAAGACAGAGGGTTGGTTCCGTGGACAACTCATCATTGCGCTGATTGTGATGGTGTTTACCTATTCTGGACTGCTGATTATCGGTGTTGAATATGCACTCCTTTTAGCTCTTTTGTCTGGTATTTTGGGGATCATCCCCTTTGGTATCGTCGTTGCATTTTTGCCTGCACTCGGGATTGCCTTTGCTCATGGTAATGTACTGACACCTGTGTATGTGACCATACTCTATGGATTGCTCCAGTATACGACAGATTATATTGTCCAACCTATATTGACTAAACGATCTACTGGGTTGCCACCACTCCTGGTGATTATCTCTATGGTGATTTCTCTGACGTTGTTTGGGATTTTGGGATTTCTCATATCGATTCCAACCGCGCTATTTTTCCTCGAGGTCACGAACGATATAGAAAAAGCAAAGAAAAAGAGCAATGAATCTCGTAAATCCGAGATGGAGGAGATGGAGACTGTTACAGAAATTGAGTCAGAAAAGGACTATTCATAGCAAGAAAATTCTGATAGAATAGATTCAGACATAGCCGAAATACATTAAAAAGCTCTGTTTTTATTTCACCTTATTATGAATACTAACTCTACAGGAATACCGTTTTATTTGACTACTACTTTGCCGTATGTGAATTCTGAACCACATATTGGTTTTGCTATGGAGATTGTTCGTGCAGACGCGATTGTGCGTTATAAAACACTGTTAGGATATGATGTATTTTTTAATACTGGTACAGACGAACACGGTCAAAAACTCTATGACGGTGCGGTAAAGGAAGGGAAAAGTACCGAAGAGTATGTAGATGGATATGCAGTAAAATTCAAAGAATTATTGCCGGCACTCGGGATTTCTCAGAATATCCATTTCATTCGCACTACAGACACTCACCACATATCAGGAGCACAGGAGTTGTGGAGACGAGTTCGCGATAATGGATTTATCTACAAAAAAGCATATCAAACAAAATATTGTGTAGGTTGTGAATTAGAAAAAACAGATTCAGAGCTCATAGGTGGCAGATGTGAATGGCATCCAAATGCAGAAATACAATTAATAGACGAAGAAAATTATTTTTTCAAATTTTCTGCCTTCCAAGAAAGCCTACTTGAACTCTACAAAAATCGTCCTGATTTTGTTATTCCTGATTTTCGAATGAATGAAATTGTTTCTTTTGTGCGATCTGGATTACAAGATTTTTCCGTTTCTCGATTGCGATCCAAAATGTCATGGGGTGTACCTGTTCCTGATGATGATGAGCATGTAATGTATGTATGGTTTGACGCGCTTGCAAATTATATCACGACACTGGGTTGGCCAGAAGATACTGAACAATTTGAAAAGTACTGGTGTAATGGTACACCGATACAATATGCAGGACAAGACAACTTGCGTCAACAGTCAGCGATGTGGCAGGCAATGCTTATGGCTGCAAGACTACCAAATTCCTATCAAATTCATATCAATGGATTTATTTTGGGTAGTGATGGTCGTAAAATGTCAAAATCTCTAGGTAATGGCGTGAATCCAATCCAGTTGTTGAATTATTATGGATGCGATGCTGTGCGGTATTATTTACTTCACTATGTAAATCCTTATGATGGATCTCCTGTGAGCTATGAATCAATCTATCAACGCTATAACGCTGATCTCGTGAACGGTATTGGTAATCTGACATCGCGTTTGATGAATTTGGCAGAAAAGCATTTAGAGGGTTATCCAGCACCGTTGGAAAAGGACTTGCCACAACACTGGCTAATACACTTTGAAAATTTTAGACCAGATTTAGCTTGTGATGTTGTTATGCAAAGTGTTTCTGAGCTTGATCAGGCGATTACCTTGACTGAACCATTTAAACTTGTAAAAACAGATCCAGAAAAAGCAAAAGCTTTACTAGTAGAGTATGTAGAAAAGCTCTCTATAATAGCAACCATGTTGAAACCAATTATGCCTGAAATGGGTGAAAAAATACAGAAATGTATACAGGAAAATAAAAAGCCAACAGAACCACTATTCCCGAGACTAGAAATGTTTAGTCCAGAAACAAAATAATACTATGTATATCGACACTCATTCTCATCTCAATTTGACGCAGTTTGATGGTGACCGAGATGAGGTTATTTTTCGTATGCGCGAATCTGGGATTCGTACGAATACTGTTGGGGTAGATTTAGAGACTTCACAACTAGCTATTGAAATTTCGAAAAAATATCCAGAGACCTCTCGTGCTATTGTTGGTATACATCCTGCATATATAACAGTTGAGAATTTTCAAACCCTGCAGAATTCTCTGACCAATATTGAACATATAGCGAGCGAGCCCATGTGTGTTGGAATCGGTGAATGTGGATATGACTTTTTCCGTGAGGAGGTGAGCGGTGAGCTGTTACGAATGCAAGACGAAATATTCCAAAGGCAGATAGACATCGCAAGCCGTGTGAACAAGTCTATGATGTTGCATTTGCGGAGTAAAAAAGGTAGTTATGAAGCATACGACAGAGCAATTGATGTGCTGACTGGGTATGGAGACACTAGACCAATTTGCCAGGCGCATTTCTATGCGGGGACGATTGACCAGGCAAAGAAACTTTTGGAGTTAGGTTGTTATATTTCTTTTACAGGGGTGGTGACATTCTCGCGAGACTATGATGAAATTATTCGATATGTACCAGTAGAGAGGATATTGTGCGAGACTGATAGTCCGTATGTAGCACCTGTTCCGTACAGGGGTGCTAGGTGTGAGCCAGGATATGTTCAGTATGTGTACACTAAAATCGCTGAAATAAAAGAGTCAGATGTCGCTGGTTTCCAATCTCAAATGGAGGGAAATGTACAAAGCCTGTGGGGCTGGTAGGAATTGTCATTTCTGGTATACTAGAAGTATATGCAGGCATTATCGACAGAATCCTATAAAGGAGTACGAGACTTTTACCCAGACCAGATGCGTATTCAGAATTACTTGCTCGATACAATGCATCGTGTCGTACGGAGGTTTGGATATATGCAGTATGATGCATCTCTCTTAGAAGACGCAGATTTGTATCGTGCAAAATCTGGGAGCGAGCTCGTCAATGAGCAAACATACACCTTTACCGATCGAGGTGGCAGAGAGGTAACTCTCCGTCCAGAAATGACACCAACATTGGCTCGTATGATAGCAGGGCAGAGAAAGACATTGTCAATGCCTGCTCGCTGGTATAGTATTCCGAATTGTTTTCGTTATGAAAAACCGCAACGTGGTAGATTGCGTGAGTTTTGGCAGCTCAATGTTGATATGTTTGGGAGTGAATCATTGTATGCTGATGCTGAAACTATTACTATTGCATATAGTTTATTGATCGAATATGGAGCAAAGCCAGAAATGTTTTTGATAAAAATTAATAATAGAAAAATAATGAGGGAATTGTTGCAGAATATCTGCAATTTGGATGTTGATGCAGAATATGGAGTGTCAAAACTCATAGACAGAAAACACAAAATCTCTGAACAAGAATTCAACAATCAATTAAAATCTCTGTGTAATGATTTTGCTGTAGAACAAATTCAGAATTTTTTGAAAGTACAAAAAATTGACGAATTGAATGAAAATTTGAGAGGTGCGCTAGGAGTAGATGAATTGATCCAAGTCTTTAAAACATTGGATTCAATAGGTATTACCAACTATATTTTTGATCCAACACTGATGCGAGGGCTCGACTATTACACAGGGGTAGTGTTCGAGGTGTTCGATTCGGGTAACGAGAATAACCGGTCACTGTTCGGTGGAGGTAGATATGATTATCTCGTCGATATGTTCGGCTGTGAGTCAGTAACAGCTACAGGATTCGGTATGTCGGATATCGTTGTACAGAAATTCCTCGAGACATACGACCTGGTTCCTGATATACAATCTTCTCTCGATCTCGTTATTTGTACTCTTGATGTTGATTCTATTGATTTTGCTATGAATATGGCACAAAACCTGAGAAACAACGGAATAACTACTCTGGTTGATTTTTCTGAGAAAAAATTAGGCGCAAAGATTGGTTCGGCTAATGACAATGGTGCACGTTACCTCATCTGTATTGGATCCAACGAGGTTGCGAGCGGTATGGTAACAGTAAAACATCTCTCTATGAGAACAGAAACAGAAATATCGACAGATTTGCTCGGCGATTTTTTTGAAAAAAGATCTCTAAGCACCTAATGTATAGTATTTTTTGTCTTTTTCTGTTGTTATACATATACACATCACGTATGTATGTGATTATGCTATAATAAAATAGCTTTTATGATTGGTTCTCCTTTCTTGCTTTTCGATGTTCCTGTGGGCCTCTGGTTGTGGAGGTTTGTTTTGTTGAGTGTGCTTGTGTGGCTTATTATCGAAACTCGTAAAAAATGGATAGGATATGTACAAATGAGTTATGTAAATAATTTAAAATGGTCACTCTTGTATATAAAACTTCCTCGAGATACGCGTAGATCCCCGCTCGCTATGGAAATGATTTTGAATGTATTGTGGCAAACAGGGAAAACAGGAACATGGAGAGATTTGTTTTGGGCTGGACAAATCAGACCGTATCACACTCTCGAAATGGTTTCTATCGAAGGAAGGGTGTATTTCTTTTTCCGCATTTACGATGAATGGGTAGATTTTTTAAAATCGCAAATTTACGCACAATACCCCGAAGCTGAAATCTATAAAGTAGAAGACTACACAACCTATGTCCCAAAGTTCAAAGCAGGGCAAGGGGATTGGAATCTCCAAGGATTTGAATTAAAATTTGAAAAAGATGACGCACTCATGCCGATAAAAACCTATGTAGATTATGGCTTGGACAAGGCTGGAAAGGCAGAAGAGCGTATTGACCCTCTGGGTAATGTTGTAGAGGTATTATCTTCTCTCGGTCCTGGAGAACAGTATTGGGTGCAGTTCCACGTGCGCGCTGCGGCTGCAAACCGCGCGATAAAAGATGAGCCTTTTAAAACCCAAAAATGGGAAGACGCCAATCGTTCTGCTCTAGCAAATTTTGAAAAATTAGTAAAAGAAGATATTGAAAAACGTAATGGAGGTAAAAAATTCGAAGAATTATATCCTGAAGCTGCAAAAAAATTGCCGTATGAATATATGACAAAGCAACAAAAAGATATCTATGATGCACTCGATAGAAATCTGATGAAACCTTCGTTTGATGTTGGAGTTAGATGTATATATATCGCAAAAAAAGACGTATTTCGTGGTTCTGTGCATAATTCTATGGTGCAGGTATGGCGTGTGTTTAACGCTCCTGGTATGAATGGTTTTGGGACAAATGTAGTAACTAATACACCTGCTTTTGATCATCCTTGGGAGGACGTCTTTGGTGAATCTAGTAACGCTCGTCGGGATAATATTTATAATGCATATATCGCTCGGTCTTATTTTTATGGTCCATATGACGAATGGCCAGACAAAAAACCTAACAACAAACCGAGAACAATAATGCTTATGACAGCAGAGGAGCTGGCAACAATATTCCATTTTCCTGGAGCAGAAGTCACTGCAGGGTCACTGTCGCGTGTTGAAGCACGAAAGGCAGAACCACCAGCAAATTTACCAACATTCTAATTATATAAATATGCAATTAGTTACTTCATTCCAAGGGTACAAAAAGATTTACAAAGAACGTATTTTTATAAGTGTGTTACTCTTTTTCATTTTTTCGATCTCTCTTGTTACCTTTTATATAGCCCTGCAACCTCCTAAAGAGTTTCCAACCGATAGGGTTGTCCATATTAACTCTGGTTTTTCCGTGCGTGCTATTGCTCAATCATTGCAGGATAAAAAAATTATAAAATCCGCACGAATTTTTATTTTCTATGCTTCTGTAACAGGTACTACGAGTAGTATAAAATCAGGAGACTATATGTTCGAAAAGAAATTATCTGTTATTGATTTAGTAAAAGTCTTTGCAGAGGGGAATTATGGAGATGTATATACGAGGGTTACTATACCAGAAGGTATGACTAATCGTGAGATAGCCGATATTATTTCCCGTAAGTTTCCTAAATTATCACGAGATATCTTTATTACTCTTGCAAAGGACTATGAAGGAGAATTATTCCCGGATACCTACCTCTTTGCAAAGAGTGCTATAGAATTAGATATTATCACAAAAATGAGAGAAACTTATCAGAAAAAAACAGAATTACTCCGCAGGGGTATGACAGACGAAGAATTTAAACAAATCAGAATAGTTGCATCCCTCCTCGAGCGAGAGGCGACAGGAGCGCATGATGCTCCTGTTATCGCTGGGATTATTTACAAAAGATTAAGAATTGGAATGAGATTACAAATAGACGCAACACTAAAATACATAACAGGAAAGGGGAGTAGTGAACTAACCTTAAAGGATTTGGCTTCGAAATCAGAGTTTAATACTTATAGGGTTATGGGGTTACCCCCACACCCAATTAATAACCCGGGAATACTGATGTATGATGCCGCAATGTCACCACAGTCAAGTCCCTATCTGTACTATCTGCACGATGCTCTGGGTAGGGTACATTATGCAACTGATTTTCAAGGGCACATTCAAAACAAAAATAAATATTTAAAATAGTTGGGTGAGTATTGCATTTGGAAATAGTGTGAATGAAAATGGCCGGCCCCGTAGGGGCCGGCCATATTTTGATTTATTTTTTAGATGTATTCCTCACTTTGTTTTGCGTTGGAATATAATTGACTATAGTTATTTAATCGTCACGTTAGTTCCAATCCCTTCGAGATAGAGGGATCCTTCTGGGCATCCAACCAACGCGTTCAGTGTTGCTCGGGTTGTTTTGTATACTCTGCCATTTGATTTGATACCCCAAGGTTTCAATATGGTATCAGCATATTTTTCTTGGAATCTTTGGACTGCATTCTTGGTTTCTAGATTATAGATACCGTTTACGGTGAGATTTTCTCCGTAGAATGCATTAAAGAATTTTTGGATCAAGGTCGTGTCTCGAGAATCATTTACTTCTCCATAGGTGTGGTATTTTTTAAATACAGGGCACATATCAACTCCGAGTTTTGTCAGGTTTGATTCTGTGTCAGAGAAATTACCTTTCCCTAGGGGTGGAAGTGCTGTTGTTTTTATAGTTGATTTTTTTAGGTTTGTTTTGATTGCCTTTTTTTGTGGCGTTATGGATTTTTGAGTTCGTGTTGGATTTTTAGATTCTTGTATTGTTACTGTGAGCTTTTGTGTGGGAGACAGCTCAGAAGTTATTCCTGCTGGTCCTGTTATTGTCACAATAGATTCTGTTTTGTTTTCTAATTTTACACCTTTTTCACTACAGCCTATTCGAGCATTTGCAGCTCTGCGAGATGTTTTGTAGAAATATCCTGTTGGAGCGAGTCCTATATTCCAACTGTCGAGAACAGTAGATTGTTCAGAAGCTTGGAATTTTTTTACTGCTTTCGTTGTTTGTGGTCCAAAGTAATTTTCAGTTATGTTTGCTCCATAATGTTTGTTCAAGAATCTATGGAGTAGAGTGACTTGAGCTTTTGAATTATCATCGCCTTCTCTCATGTATTCTGTAAAGCACATTTTTTCCAAGACATCGATGGATTTTTTCGTCGTAGTGGTAAATACTGGAGTTGCTGTCCTCAGAAAATACCCACCACTACTCCCTCCGTTTGAGATTGCTATACTCGGTGTGACAGGAGTCATTGGTGTCGTAGGGAGAATGGTAAACGGAGTTACCGATAGAGGAGCACTGATATTCCCATTGGTATCCTTTACCGTGATAAGACAATCAGAGTAGGTAGTGTCGGCAACGAGTATGTTGAATGGTATCGTGTTGTTTCCTGCAACTGCATTCAATACGCTTGAAGAACAAGATCCACCATAGGTGATCATTCCAGGCTTGTCTGTGGTAAATGTCCATACAGGCAACCTGTTTTCACTTGGTGTTGGAACTCGAGTTATTTCTTTGAGTATTGGTGCACTGGTATTGACTATGTATGTGACCTGATTATCAGTACTGGCTGCTGTGAGGTTGTTATTACCTAGTGTATCCTGAACAGTATTCGCTGCTAGCGACAATGTCACTGCTCCTGGTGCGATTGCTGTAACTGGAATAGTGTAGGTAATCCCGTCCACTGTGACAGGTGTTCCTACAATTCCATTTGTTACTGTGAAATCACTCGAGGTAAGAGTAGTTTGGCTGATTGCCTTACTAAATACGAGAGTAAAGAGTATCAATGGATTTGTCGTAGGATCGATCTGCGTAGGTGACTGATTGAGAGTAGCTGAGAACGGAGTAGTTCCTCCGCCAGTATTCGTAGAGCTAATCGTAAACGGAGTAACCGGTACGATAGTACTCTTGTTTCCAGAAGCATCAGTAATCTGAATAGTACAGTTACTGTATGTCCCTGTAGTTAACGTATTGAAGGTAACCGTATTGTCACCTGCAACTGCTGTGG
>JANPGR010000061.1:0-12383 GCA_031424015.1 Candidatus Nomurabacteria bacterium | reverse complement strand
GTTCAAGCCTTTAGCCGTGCTACTGCACGAGCAGTTAAAGATGCTGAGATTATCCGTAAATCCTCGCAAGCCTTTGTTAACCTAGTTAACTCTGCAAACAACGTCTCTAATAGTTATAAGTCTGCTGAAGCCTCTGCTGAAGCCTTTACTGCTGAATTACGTAAGCAAGAAGCACAAGCTATTAGGACTGCACAAGCTAACCAAGCTGCAATCAACAAGCAACTTAATGTAAATCAACCCACAGCTATTTCTAGTGGCGCTGGTTTTGGGGCCATAGAAGCTGAAATTGAGAGACTCTCGCAGACCTACAACAAAATCTATGCAGCAAGTCGCTTGTATGAATCAAGTCTTAATGAGTTGACTAGGGCGCATCAGCTAGGTGTTATATCTACTAAGCAACATGAAGCTGCGGTTGAATCCTTAAATTTAGAATATCAAACCTTCCAAGCTGGTACTGTCACTGGTATGAATAGGTTTGCTAATGCTGCTCAACAGACCGCTGGTAGAACTAATCAACTTGGTGTAGTAGTACAACAGACTGGTTATCAGGTTGGTGACTTCTTAGTTCAGGTACAGTCTGGTCAAAACTGGATGGTTGCCTTTGGTCAACAGGCTACGCAGTTGGTGGGTACATTACCCCTGCTGTCTGGTGTTCTGGGTATGTCTACAGGTAAACTTATTGCTTGGTCTACTGGTCTAGGCATTGCTATTCCCCTCATAACTGCTCTAGGTGCGGCTTGGATGCGCACTCGTGAGGATACAGTAGAAGAGGTTGATGTAATTGCAGAGGCTATTAAAAAGTTACAACAAGAAACATCTACCTTAAATATACAGTGGAATGATTTAAAATTTGGTGGCTCTGGTGAAGGGGCCTTAGCTGGTCTTGTACAAGAAGCCTCTGATCTTAGGGCTGAAATTGAGAGACTTGCCCTTGTTGCTACTGAGACTACAGGTAGATCACTACCTGTTGCTCTACTTGCGGTAGAGGTAGCTAAAGAAGAACTCGACACAATCATAGCAAAAACTAATGCTCTGCAAGTTGAAGTTGATAAAAAGATTGCAGCTACTGCTCAACTACAGCAAGCTAATGCCATAAGTATAGGTATGATGGCCGTAGAGATGGGCCATTACAAAGCAATAGGTGATCTTGAAAGACAAAGAGTTGCTAGACAAGCATCTTTTGCTGAGGGTATGTCTGCCGTTAATAATGCTGCTGTAAAGATTGCAGGTAACACCCGTGAGTTTGTGAAACAACTCGAAGATGCTAATATTAAGGGTCGCAACTTTGCAGGTATTAACTTAGCTGCTGGTGTTATAGCTGCATCTGCTGCTGCTCTTAATTTAGCTACAAACCTTGGAATTAGTCTTGCTACAGCTAATGCTCTTGCTGCTCTAGGTAATCAAGGTGTCGGTGGTAATGACCCCAGTGGTAAGGTCTACGGGGGTAGGGGGTCTACACAACCAAGTGCCGAAGACTTGTATAGTATGAAGTATGGTTATACTAAATCACCTACGAGTGGTTCTGGTGGTGGAGGTGGTGGCGGAGGCTCTAGTATTGCAGATCAACTGGAACAAGAACTAGACGCTATCAGACAGTCCTCTGCTGCTAAAGCTGAATTAGAGATTGAGGAGTATGAGAAGCGTCAAGAGACTCTTAAGTCTGCACTAGACCGTAAGATGATTACTCTAGCTGAATATAACTCACTAGAACTTCAAATTGCTAAGGATCATGCTGCTGCTCTTACTGAGATTGATGTTTATCGCTATGGTTCTGCCTTAGATCAAGCTGGGCAATTCTTTGGTGATATGGCGGCTGCTACTCAAGGTGGTGGCGAAAAGCTAGTTCGTATATCTAGAATCTTTGGTGCTGCTGAAGCTTTGATTAATGCTTATAAAGCCGCTAGTCAAGTTCTTGCTAGTCCTATGCCTTGGTTTGCTAAGATACCTGCTGCTGTAGGTGTCCTATCCGCTGGTATGGGATTTGTTAACGCTATCAAGAGTGGTTCTGGTAGTGGTTCTGGTGGTGGAGGTGGTAGAGGTTCTGCTTCTGTCTCTAGTGCTACTGCACCCCAAGCCCCACAAAGAGTATTAGTTCAAGGTATTAACCCTGACGATATCTTTACAGGGCAGTGGTTGTCTAACTTCTTCGATAACTTCTATAAAGAAAACAATGACCGTGGCGCGGTATTTATGGTGAATAGATAATGGCTGTATATGTAGTAGGCTCTCCGACAACCCCTAGCCTACCTATGGTAGCCTTTAACAACCTCTTTGCCACGGGAACACTTCTAGCCTCAACTGAAACTACAAACGGGGCTGCTGCTAATGCTATTGTAGAGGGAACCTATAACTACTGGATTCCCTCTGCTTTGCCAGCCACTCTACAGGTAACCCTAAGTGGGGCCACCCTCTGCAATACTATGGCAGTTGTAGCTCATGACTATGGCACTAAAGGTGCAACAGTAATCTTCGAATACTTTAACGTAACTTGGATTACTATTACAACTGTGGTTCCTACAGATGATAGCCCCATTATGATTATCTTTGCTGATACTACAGCAACACAATGGCGTATACGCATCACAGGCTCTACGGTGCCCGCTACGGGGGTAGTTTACCTTGCAGCTAGGCTAGTCATACCCGGTGGTGTTAAAGCACCCTACACACCCGTCTGGCAGGCTGACAGAGTAGAACTAATGCACTCTGGTTCTCTTGGTGGTAAATTCATTAATAACCGTGCTGTTAAGCGTGGCAGAGAGACTATGATTAGTCTTGCATCAGTAACCAGAACATTTGCTGAAGTAAACCTTAATGCTTTCAGGTTGAAGTTTAATGAGGGTAGCCCTTTCTTGTGGGCTTCTGGTCCTAGTATCTTCCCTAAAGATGTTGGTTATTGCTGGCGTAAGGGTGGTGAAATGCGACCTACCTTTGATCAAGATGCTATTTGGATGGCACTAGAAATGGACGTTGCAGCCGATGCCTAATGATAGATTCCCAGTACAGATTATAGAGGTTGACTACGACTTCTGCTCTAGGGTGTTTGGTGATTATAATGTTACCACAAACCCTACAGGTTGCCAAGCTGTATTATCTACCGCTGTAGTGAGGAAGTGCTATAATACTTACTCTACTTGTTCTTTCAAGAGTGCTTTTAATAACTCACCACTGACACTTAGATTTATTGATAATGTAGAGAACTCACCTAAGACAACTACTTATTTCCCCGTTCTAGTGAAAGTGTCTGAAAGTTCTTCTAGTGTTAACATTGCAGGTAGTGATGATGAATTGGGGCCTCTGGGCCGGAGGGCTATTGTTAATGTATCCCTTAAGGACTTCCCTTATGATGATCAGTTAACAGATAAGTATCGTCTACAGCGTATCTCAGGGACAGCACAGACTGATGAGGGTGGCTATAACCCACTAGACCGCCAAACCTTCTTTACTAAATTACGTGCTAGGTGGCCTTACTATACTGGTAGACCTATGAGAATAATCTCTGGATACCTTGTTAATGGTGTTCTGGTTGATACTCAAACTAGGGCATACATTATTACCGATTTCAAGATCAATGATAATAATGATATTACTATCTCAGGTAAAGATATACTTGCTCTTGCTGATGATAAAAAAGCCCTAGTTCCTGCGCCTAGTCGAGGTAGACTTAAGGTTGCAATGGACAACTCTAGTATTGGTTTGGTTAGAACACTTGACCCTTCTGGTGTAGGCACTGAGTATCCTGCTTCAGGCTATGCTGTTATTGGTTCTGAGGTTATGGCTTTCACCCGTAGTGGTGATGATCTAACTTTTACCACTAGAGCGGATAAGAAAACTATAGCTTCTAGTCATTCTATTAATGATACTGTGCAAGTTGCTTTTGTGGCAGACAATGTTCGTATTGATGATTTGATTTATGACTGGTTAGTTACCTATGCTAAAGTTCCTGCCTCTTTCTTAGACAATACTAACTGGGCCACAGAAATTGATACTTGGCTACCCTTTCTTAACTTGTCTGGTGTTATTACTAAACCTGTAGGTGTTGCTACAATCGTAGGTGAAATGTCTCTGCTAGGTGTGTCTATTTGGTGGGATGCTATAGCACAGAAGATTAAGCTTAAAGCTAACCGTCCCGTCTACACAGATACTGTGATTGATCTAACTGATAACGAAGATATTATATCTATCTCTAAAGAAGATCAAGATGAGAAGCGTCTAACCCAAGTTCACTTCTATACCGCACAGGCTGACCCTACCAAAGGTGATAAGACTAAATCTAACTTTGATACTGTTGTGGTGTCTGTTGATGTAGATGCTGAAAGCATTAATGCCCACAATGATACTAGGGTTAAAGAGGTCTTTAGTAGGTGGTTGACTGGTGGTGGTGAAAATATTGCTGCCCTACTCTCACTGAGACTCCTTAAGCGTTTTAATACTGCACCTGCCCGCTATAGGATTATGCTAGATAACAAAGATAAGGCTATTGGTCTTACCGATGTTATTCGTGTTACCTCTAGAATTATATCTAATGATGCAGGTAAGTCTGCACCTACACTCTTGCAAGTAGTAAAGAGAGTAGAAACTAAAGAGGGCCATCAGTTTGAACTAACTGCACAGGCTTATGACTTCTTTGGTAAGTATGGTAGTATAACACCTA
The DNA here is from genome assembly GCA_031424015.1 of Candidatus Nomurabacteria bacterium. GTDB lineage: Bacteria > Patescibacteriota > Minisyncoccia > Phycocordibacterales > UBA1006 > JANPGR01. Next base: position 7,732 of record JANPGR010000061.1, on the reverse strand, counting down.
ATAGTCAAGTACCTTATGCCTCAGCTACAGCGCAAGACAAGATAGATTATTGTTTCCTATCTGATGGTGCTTTGTTCTTTGCTGATGGTGCTGCCCCTTATGAGTTTGTGTGACTGCTGAAGCAGTTTGCGTAAATATAATGTATATGAAAGAGAATAACCTATGACCACATATACAACTATCCTTGGGGTAGAAACTGACCCCGGTAAACCTGTAAAGAGTGATCTTGCTAAGAGGTGGACTGATAACCCTATTGCTATGTTTGAGGGTGATGCCAGTGCCATCGCGGCGGGGGTGCAGGTTCGCCGCCCCGCCCTACTCGACGCCATCATCAATCGGGTGAAGCTGGACACCACATCGGCGAGCCAAGCTTATAGTGTTGGGGCGAGTAATACGACCGTTTTTACTTTGAACCCTTATTCGTTTTTGCCGGGCGTGACAGGTGCCAACGCAAACCTGCAATTCGCGAATGCAGCGGCGGTTGATACGCCAAAAGTTCAAATTAACAACCCGACTGGCGGCACAATCACGGGCACATTATGGTGGAGGTATATCAACGCATGACGTTTTATATTCGCGCTTGGGTTGACGAAAGCGGCCACATGTTCACGCTGAATTCAGATGAGAAGCCTATCCTGCGGGACACTTATGAGGGGCCATGCGCATTCGCAATCGACGCTGATATTGATGGCGATTACATGGATGCGGGCGAAGTGATGGCCGCTGTTTCGCTGGACGGTCAAAAGCTGACTGGACTGCCGTTCACACGGCAAGAGGTTCGGCCCGGTGTTGCAGCCCCACCGCCGCCCCCGATAGAAGACCTGCGCGCCACCATGCAGCTAACCCGACGCCAAGTGTTTCTAGGAATGTTGGACGCTGGCCTAATTACAGATGCAGAGGCGATTGCGGTGGCGACGGTGGGCACTGTGCCATCGGCCATTATGGAGGCCATTCAAACACTCCCATTGGCCGAGCGCACGCCCGCAATCATGACGTTTGGGATGTTCAAAACCGCGTATCGCACCGACCCGATGGTAGCACTGTTCCAAGCCACGGCAGGCATGGATGATGATGCGATGGACGCGTTTTTCATAACCTACGCTGGGGTGTAGTATAATAAAATAGAAAGTATGGGTGGTTTGATGTGGCTATTATCTTTGATACCAAAACTGTTCGTGGGTGCTGGCATCTTACCAAAGATCAGCAAGTTTGTGGTAATTGCTTTGGTTGTTATCTTGACTTCCTTTGGTCTGATCCAGTATGGAAAAAGTATAGAACGACAAGCTATCACAATCGAACAGAATGAAAACTATATTAATACAAGAGAGAGAATAGATGATGCCACGAAAGACAATCCTACTGGTGATCCTGCTATTGCTCTTGAACGCCTGCGGTCCTACGATAAGTGATAAGGGTCTATGTGATGGTCTACGACCTCTGGCTAAAGCCCACAGTGCCTCTCTGGTGGCCTCTGGTGAGGTTCTCTTGAAAGATGCACCCAAGGTGCTAGTAACTGGTGATAACCTCTTGTCTGGTCTTAAAGGTGGGTGTAAGTAGTGTTTGTAGAGTGGTTAGATAAACTTATTGCTGCTGTAATAGCTTCTGTGGTAGCTGCCTTTGTCCTATTAATACGTAAGGTTTTAGTTAATGAGGAAGCTATTAAACTCCTACAACAAGATGCTGAAGCTAGAGAGACTCGTAGACAAGAAGAACGTGAGATATTCAAAGAACTGAAGGATGATCTAAAGGATATCCGACAAGAACTAAAAGACCTTTACAGACAAAATAATAACTACAAGTAGTAGACCAAATGCAAAGACCCGGTAGAGCCTCTCGCGAAAGGCTCTACCGGGTCTTTTTTTTTATCTCAAGATGGCTAGTAAGATATCAGCGGTAGCCCAACCCGACAGGAAGAGCATACTATACCATAACCATGCAGGAACGTCTAGTTTCATGAGGGAATACCTGCTGGTTCACAGGTAAAACCAATACCCACAATCTTAGGGTCAGTATGCAGTTTTAATATAGTCTCAACAGCCTTAACTTTACAACTGAGAATATCGGGGAACACTTGTTCAGCTTCAAAACTTTTAGTTTCACCCGAAAGTAGCATTAGGATTAAGATACCTTTAATCATCATCAATATCCCCCATAGACCACTCAACCACTTTAGCTGCTACAAAACTAACTAAGAAACATAGTGCAATCCAACATACAATAGCTTCTACTTATCCCTATTGTTAAATTGTGGATCATCAAGCATCTTTTGTAGTGTCTCACGAGTAGCCTCTACGCCTGCATAGTGCATAAGCAACCTAGCCCCAGAGTAGATGAACTTACGGGCATCATACTCTTTAGAGGTCCCTTCTTTGATACCCCATCGCCATGCAGCTTTGAAGATGTTAAAGAGATGTGCAGTATCCCCTAGCCATTGGCTGTAAGACTTAAACTCAATAAGATCATTAAGGGTTACTGCATCTGGTGGTAGGTCATAGTATTCTTGGGGACCACCATCAGGGGTCTTACGGGGATAGCCGTAGGGTGTATACCCAAATTTTTCAATATGATTTAGCGAGATACCTACACTAGCACGTTTAGCTAAAACGTTATCATCCGTAAAAGAAAAGGTGGACTGTTGTTGATCTGATTGCCAATCTTCCAACTCTTGCATGACATCTACAACTATGTCAGGTGCCCCTTTGCTCGCAGTATCTAGTAGGTCAGCTTTATTTAGATCATACTTTACCTCAGCACCATAATCATAACCACCTAAATTTGTACCTATAACCATATTACTATTTTCCCTCATATAAGATATTATACGTCCACAATTTCACAACTACCTACACAAGCAAACGTCTGACTTGATTTAGTAGTATCTTCTTTTTCATAATCTGATAGCTTAGACCAATCAATCCTAGTAGGCATCTTAGCAAGTGCAGTTTCATATGTCAACTGATCAATCTCTTGATATGGTGCCTGCTGATAAGTATGTTCACTGTGTGGCAAAAATGATATACCTGATACCTCATCAAAGTTCTTGTATACCCACGCACCTACTTCCATCCACTCGTGATCCCTTACAGATACTGTGATAGATGGTTTGTGTTCACACCAGTATCTCTGATAGATAAGCCACAAATCAAGTTGTTCAAGGGCTGTCATATCATTTCTTGTGATAGCGCCTTCAGGGGCCTTACGAGGGAAGCTAAATACTGTAGTAGCATCAGGCTTCATTACATCAGGCTCATTAGGGATACCTTGATCAATCATAAACTGTGTTAGAGGGTCTTTGTTGTCACCACGAACTGTACGAATATAGTAAGGGCTATGGCGGGCATGGATACCGGACGCACTATCAACCAACTGAGATACTGTTCCCGATGGCTTACGTTGTATTCAACCAAGTTCGTTAATCTTGGCCTGTTTTAAGAGTCTATAGTAGTGGGTTTTACTTATACCAAACTTCTCATTAGCTTGTTTGAAAGAATGGTTTACTATATCTGCGGGGTATCTTCCATAAATATCCCAACGCAGTTTACCGTAAGTTCCAAACACCAATTTATTTTCTTCTGAGTGCTTCATACCAAGTGCAGGCTTTCGCCCAACCCGTTTGTCTTTTAGTTTGTTTCTCCAAGCCTCTTTTTCAGACTTAGGTACTACATAACCACCTTCACCACCTTCTGCCAAGTTTAGACAGTTTGGATCAGAAAGACAGATAAGTTCAACCTCTTTAGCTAATGCCAAATCCCTATCTGGTGATTCAAACACAACTTCACAAGAGAATTTATCAAAACCATGTTTACGCATACTACTATAAAGTTTAGATTTTCTACCTGAGTTAGTAAAATATCTATGGTTATTTAACCTCAGTTTTACATTATTTGTGTAGCCGTAGTAATATTTCTGATTTAGTGTATTGATTAACTTGTATACGTAAAACATTTGTTAGACCTTAAAACTACTGCATATCTCTATGCAGACTAGACTATATCATCACCCTTACGGGTGCCTTGCGCTTCGGATCACTTGATCCTACTCCCTCTTCAGGGATAGTCGTTGAACCTTCAAGGAACCTTTCGGCCCAAGCTTGGCTGCTGATTGCCCTCGACTTTACGTTAGGGTTTTCCAGCAATTCACAAGGTTTTCACTTATACATTTCTATATAAGGGCGCTAATTAGTTAACGCAAGTGATAGCTGTAGACTGTTGGATACCCAACTTACTTGACCACACACTATTTGTAGTAATAGCCACTTGTTTCATTTCATCTAGGACGTTCTCTAGATCACCATACCTATGAGTATCTACGAGGAGTTTGCTATCCATAATACCAGTCAGAGATACACCTAGCAGTCGTTCTTCTTCAGTGTTATCCTTCCAGATTTTACGTAGGTAAGGGAAGTGAGTAAAGGTTGATTGGATAGTGCCCAAGATTGTGGCTAGCTTAACCTTACGCTTAAGACTGTCTAGTGTATCTGTGGCACGTACAACTACCTCGGTCAGATTACAAAATTGATTAGGTCGCAGGATAATTTCAGAATTATGTACCACAAAACCCTCTACGACACCCCAGTGAGTAAGTGGCTCACTGAAATCAAACACCTCTGTCACTGGTGCTTCCACAACAGATACAACATAAGGTGCGCGTCGGATAAGCATATCTTTAAGTTGCTCACGCTTATAAGATTGTCCAAACCCTACAAGTTTAGTAAACAAGAGAAGACTCTCATATTGACTAATGTTAAGATCAAATGACTCTTTGCAGATATACTCACCATTTGAAAACTGAACCTTTGTAGGTTTGTTTGTGGTAATGTTAGAATTGATACCTAGGTTTGCAAGATAAGTTTTTACCCCTAGAATTTGAGAATGATCAATAGATTTTAGGGCCACCCTTCCGTATTTGATTACACTGCCGTTTGCAGAATAAAGACCTTGTAGCGCCATTACTGTGTGGAGTGACTCTGGATAACCTCGACTGCCAATAGTCATCTTTGGTAGTTTAAACTCTGTCGCTACCCCTTTAGCCTCTCTGGAATACCAACCTTTAGACGCTAAGCCGGGGCAGTAGTGTTCAATCAAATCAGCATCCTTGGTCTTATTAAAGTAAACCTCAATACCTTTGTGATCTTCGCTATTTGCACGATTGAGGTTTCCATCACCCAAGATAAAACCAGCTAGAAAGTCCTCCGTTGCAATTTGGCTATCGGCCATTTCAATGTAGGGCATCAATCGTTTACCCTGCAAATCTTTAGCTTGAACTTCTTCTCCGGTGTTTGTCATAAATATATGATCATCAGTAACTCTGATTGAAGGTCGTTTAACAAACGTCACATTGACCGTAGGTTTATAACCTGATGACCAGACAGAACCTCGTGTAATTGTACCATCTAAGTTTACAACATCAACATCATGGCCAGCTAGATGACTAAAGTTTTTATAGCCACTTTTAGTAAGAAGTTGCATGTCACCTGAAAAACAGCACGGATTCGTACCAAAGTCAAAGTTAGGATTACGTCTACCATTTTTAGCTGCTTGCTTAACACTAGCTGGTCGAGAAAAGATACCACGTTCACCTGAACCACTTTCTACAAGGGCTGTCCACTCACGCAAAAATGACTTCATGTCGGGTTTCTCTGTGTAGGTTACAGAGTTATTAGCTAGTGCCCGATAGCCATTGTTCTCCCACCAGTTGCCAGATTTGGCGTGTCGCATACGATTATCTGACAGATTTGACAGACTAATCATAGCTGATCTACGTACACCACCAACTACAACTACTTCACCAATCTTGCAAAGAATGTCATGTACTTCCTCTGAAGTCAACTTACGGCCACGAGCCTGAGTGAAGATGTTAACCACAAAAGAGTATAGATCACGCAGAGGACCGGGGCCACTAGCACGTCCACCAAAGGTCTTTAGACGGGCACCTGCTGGACGAACCATAGATGTATCAAAAGTAGGCACTACACCATCGTAGAGGGCTGCTACAAGCTTTCTGAGAGCCTTAGCCCAACCTTCCTTGCTATCCTTAACAAAGATCACAGAACCATTAGCAAAAAGTGTTTGTGGCACTTCTGGTAGCTTCTGGATATACTGACGTTCAACTGAGAAACCCACACCTGTCCCACAAAGAAGAATAAACATAGCTTCATCGAATGCACGAATATCATCTATAGCAAGATATGCACAATTATAGGCAGATGTGTTATCTCTATCCATAGCTGCACCTGCTGTCATCATACCCCGCATGGAAGGCATAATTTCTAGACTTAGAATGGCTTGTTCAATTTCGAGATAGGTGATACCGTCAACCTTAGAGCCAACCACATTAGTCATAAACCGCTGTACAGTCTCAGGCCAAGTCTCCCTACGGTTATCCTCCTCTCGCCAACGGGCATAACGAGAGGTCGCAATAAATTGCTCATAGTCACTTGGTAGATAATTATTCATCTGTAGTTATACCCACCCGAATGTGATCAAACTTCATCTTAATTTCTTGTGGTCGCATATTATGTAGGATACCCTGAATGAGTAGTAGTTCTACTTGCTCTAGTAAATTATCATATCGGGTATCAATAGTAGGTAGAGGGTCTTGTTTCTTTTGTCGCTTAGTCATTTTATCTTTTCTTTCTAACGGGAATCGCCGCTGCCACCAAGAACACCACGCTCTTTACGGTCTTTAAGTTTCTTGATATTCATCTCTGCTATCTCACTCAGGTCATAACCTAGATGCTCTGCCAATACTGCTACATACCACATTACATCACCTAGTTCCTTAGCTAGTAGTTGATCATCTAGTTGACCCCCATCGCGTAGATTCTTACCTACCTTCTCTGCCACCTCACCAGCTTCACCAGATAGTTTTAGTGCAAGATAAACTAAGGCTTTATCTTTAGGATAGATGGCAGTCTCTAGACAACTCTTTTGGTATTGGTCTAGTGCATTGTTTAGGTCCACTACAGGGTTTTCAGCTTTACAGTCGTCTCTTGTGTAACCACCCCATTTAGCCAAGATATTTACTCATGATTCATCACCACTTCATTCCATTCTTTATACAAATCCACTACAGCTAGTGCAAACAACCTATTAGGGCTACAGTAACTGCCATTTTGAGAGTGATGAGCGTAGTTAGCTACTGCACCACAGATAAAATCTAAATGAGTCTTTTCTAGATCAGTCATGCTTTTAAGTCTGTCACAGTTTCGGTAGTAAACACTATCAGACCAATCTTCACCCATATTCTTCTATATCTTTCTCTAGATATTTCTCTAGGTCTACATAGTGTAGTTCCTCTAGAATCTCTAGTACATTAATCTTAGTCAGGTTGTGGTCAGATAGAATCTTATTCACACCATAGCAGTCTACCACATATTCTATATCTTCTCTAGTCATAGTTTAACCTTTATTACTTCAATAGGGCCACCTGCAAGACTATCATCAAAGACTCCTACAGACAGATTACCAGACCAGTTAGCCCCCGTGTCAAGATTAGTACGATTGCTTAGTAGCAAAGGTTCTTTCTGTGGCGTGTGTCCATGTACTACGTGTCTACCACGCCAACCTACGTCATTCGTATTGTCATAGCGTTTCCATAGAGCATCATGTTTAGAAAATTGATAGGCATCCTTCTGGGGGTCAGCATAAGCGTGAATGTACATACGATAGGTGTCAGTATGGAAGATAGGTAGAGTTGATAGCCAAACCAAATCCTCAACAAGTTCCTCTTT
>JANPGR010000060.1:0-2464 GCA_031424015.1 Candidatus Nomurabacteria bacterium | reverse complement strand
ACTCTGGATTCCCGTCTGCACGGGAATGACAACAGTTTCTGATTCATAGTCATCATCCATGTATATCGTAGTTCTGGTAGGATTGGTAGTGATCTTAGGTGTCAGAGTCTTCATCACTCTCGATCCATCTGGTGCATAACGGTAGGTTATGGTATCAGTATTGGATTTAGAGAGATAGCTACGGAAAGGAATAGTGAGCATATGGCTATGCATTAAATATAGCTTTCTGATCTAGTATTATAATTTCATCATTCGCATCTTTTAACTTAATACGAGTTTCCATTTCATGGCCTAGTATTGACTTATATGACAATATACAATCAATGTCAGAATCATCAGGTGAGTAATCAAATGGAAAGGCTATTGTTTGTGGTTCTTTTGTATGGTCATAAAGCCAAAAACCATCTAAATCACCAGTAGAAGTCTTAGTATACGGAAAATATGTATCTTTATCTAAAATTACTATTTTACCTCCACTACCAAAGTTGCAATCAAACTTTTGCCCTGATTTTATAAACTTAATTTCAATACCTATTGCTACTGAATTTCCTACATTTTTAATCGCTGCCTTAAATTGCCTATTTATGCCAATTAATTTGTTTGGAGCTAAAATATAATGTGACACCAGAATAACTACAGGTGATTCAGTTCTGATTTCAATCTCTTTCATTTGTTCACTGATTTGTGCAGATTTTTCAGCTGATTTTTCAGCTGATTTTGCTAGTTTTAAAGTTACAACCATAGTGATAAATGCAACGACTATGTCTCCGATATGATCATATAGCCAATGCAGCAAGCTGGGGTTATTAAAGAAATTGGACATAATTTAGTCTTCTCTAATTTGACTACTAATTACTTTATTATTATGAAACACGAGTTCTAACCATAGATTGTCGGATATTGTAAAATCAATCCAATATATCCATTTGTTTTCTTTGACATCATTTTCTTCTAATCCAATTATACTGATCACTTCATTTTTTGTTTTTCCAATTAAAGACTTATCTCTAACCAGAGAATAGGCCATTCCTTTATGGACTATCAATGGTTTAAATATATCTGTACCATCATACCCTTCTTTATTTTCCTTAAACAATAGATATGCTTTTTTCCATTCCTGACTATTAAAATCTTGCGAATGTATGTTGTATTTTATATTACAAAAATCATCAACACCTAATTTACAACCCAAAACACTTATTAGTACAGATAATATCACTACTGAAATTAGACCTAAAGCTATAAACTTTATTTTATTTTTTAATTTATTCATATACATTATTTCCTATACTTTCCACTATTAGTAGTCTTCGACAAAGAACTGACTTGCTTTTTATACTGACTTTCTGTTGATTTTGTTAATTGAACTTGATATTGTCCTTCTGTGGTTTTTGATGATGTATATAAACCAGTGCTTCTCATTTGATTTACTACTAATCCTGCAAGACCTTTATTGTCCATTGTTGGATTATTTGAACCTATTTTTCTACCAATTTGGTTATTGAGTAAATCTGCTACTTCATCTGCATCTTCAGAATTTGAGAATATTCTATTATTTATGTTTATGTTTGGATTCTTTTCATGAGCACTAGCAACATTATTTGCTACTTTACCACCAAAGTCTCTTATGAGCATTGCTTGCCAAAGAATATGGCGTATTGCGCTTCTTTCAGAATTAGTTACGGTGTTATTTTTGATGAAAATATTTTGATCACTTTGCTTGGATAAGTTTATTGAAAAGTTGCTGGCAATACCTGATATACCACTATTTATTGTACCTATTTTAAGTGCGGTTGATACATTATTTGAAGCAAAGAATGCTTCTCTGACTATTGGAGATAATGATGCGTTATTAACAAGCGGTGTTTCTATTGTATCACAGATAGCACCGCCGATCATTCCAATACACTTCCCCGTCGGATCATTGTACCTAATAGGATTATTCCTCCCATAACTATAGAGGTTGAGCTGTTGTGGATCATTCAAGAATGCTCTCGGATTATATTGACTTGTAGGATCCAGCGACAGGAACCTCTTTGGATTCTCGTTGTAGTACCTTGCCTGCATATAGGTCAGTCCTGATTCAATGTCTCTCTCGTGTAATGCAAATCTGTCTTTGATGAATTTGGTTTCTGTGTTTACTCGGTATCCTCCATAGGGTTTGGTGTCTTGGGCTTGGATTACAACGCCTTTGTTGTCTGTGGTGATAGTTGATGAACCTACAGGATTGGTCAGCTGGTAGTAGATTGATGTGATGCTGTTTGATTTCTCTACTGTAGCAATGTGTACACTACCTAACATAATTCTGGTTCTGTTGGTAATCGTGGTACTACTCTGGATTCCCGTCTGCACGGGAATGACAACAGTTTCTGATTCATAGTCATCATCCATGTATATCGTAGTTCTGGTAGGATTGGTAGTGATCTTAGGTGTCAGAGTCTTCATCACTCTCGATCCATCTGGT
>JANPGR010000059.1:0-9353 GCA_031424015.1 Candidatus Nomurabacteria bacterium | reverse complement strand
GGGCCGCCCTCCGGGGCGGCCCTTTCTCCATAAATCAACTTTCCTCAAAACAAAAACCGTACATCAGGTGTGCAGTTTTTGTGATTATTCTGAGGAGGAAGCGAGACCTTTCAGGCGTAGCGATCTACGCTGGTTTGTTTCGCTATTGCTACACAAACATCAGCTTGATTTCGAATCTCGACAGAATATGAAGCAGTTCATATTCTTCCTTCCTCCTCAAAAATAAACACACCAAGTAATAGGTGTGTTTATTTTTGAGGAGGAAGCGAGATTCGAACTCGCGAAGAGTTGCCCCTTGACGGTTTTCAAGACCGTTGCCTTCAACCACTCGGCCATTCCTCCGTACGGGAAATCAATATAAATACCGATAACCCGTCTAATTATATTACCGCATTTTCAAAAAAATACAAGCTATTTTCCACTGCTTTCTAGCCAAACTTTGTAGTTTTCTAATAGTATAGAGAGGACTTCTTCAACCGTCTTGTTTCCTGTGTCTATAACCAGATCAAAATTTTCTGGATTTGTATAGTCTTGTATATTATACAGTGCCTTGTAGCGCTCTAGTTCAACACGATACCTCTCGGCGAGATTGTTGGATAGTGTGGGGACACATTTTGACCGGCCTCTTTTTCGGATGCTCTCGATGGGTCATTTTGTATTGCGATTAATGTTCTCTCTGCGCTAATCAGGGGATCAATAGTTAGATATATTTTAAATGAATTTGGGGCAAAGAAAAAGCCTAATCTAGAATCAAAGATAAAATTATTTGGATTTTCTGCTAAAAATTCACATTGCTTTTGATCATAAAGCTTGTCGTAACTAGTATCTGATTTTGATAATATACCTAATTCAGATAGGGTAATTCCCATAGATTCTGCAATCCCTCGAGCAATAGAACCTACCGTAAAGTAGTCATATCCAGTTTTCTCTACCAAGAGTTTAGTAATAGTAGACTTGCCAGCACCTGGAAATCCGGTGATGGAGATATTGTTTGAAACTCGCATAATGTGTCCTCGCTAGGAATCGAACCTAGATCGTAAGTACCGCAAACTTATGTTCTATCCATTGAACTACGAAGACAATATCACCAGTATACCCATAAAAATAATTTTTACAAGGGTACACATATGTGGTATACTCTGACCAAGAACTATGAACCCTCAACAAACAAATCTCTATTCTTGGGTTGCGCCTGAATATGTCCGAAATGATAGGACAGTGGACTGGTATTGGGCGGTAGCCATATTGGGTGCTGTCGGGGTGTTCGCCTGTGTGTATTTCGGAAATGCGCTCTTTGGGGTCATTATCCTGATATCGACAATCCTCCTCATATCCTATGCAGCGCGACCTGTTCCGGTATATGATGTAGGTATTGGTGACTCTGGTGTAGCTATTGCGAATACATTACTGCAATACAAAAATATCACAGAATTCTGGATCGAAAATCACCCACACGAAGGATACAAATTACTCTTGCGCCCCAATGTCGGGTATTCGAGCGTACTCGTAATCCCTATCCAAAAAGAAATCCCGGTAACAGAATTGCGTACGACATTGTTGCAGTATATCCCCGAGGTCGAGATGTCAGAACCTATACTAGTGAGGCTCTTTGAGGCGATATTTTAGCTATGAAATACATAGCATTTGATGTTGGGTCAAAACGTACCGGAGTCGCAGTGAGCGACGAGGGCGGCGGATTTGCATTTCCGCGTGGCATTATCCCGATGGACGGCGAATTGTTCAATGCTTTGTTCGAGTTGTGTAGAATAGAGAGGCCGGATGCATTTGTCGTAGGCGTGCCTGATACAGTAACAGGTCAAAAGAATGACAACCTCCGCAAGGTTGAAAAATTTGTAAAAGACCTCGAGTCGCATTTTGGTATTCCTGTACACAAGGTAAACGAGTACGGCACATCACATCATGCAAAACTGGAGAGGAATACCTTGATGGGTTCCAGGTATGATACTGCGTCACACAGATCCGTCCAGCATGATCATACAGACGATGCAGCTGCTGCATTAATATTACAGAGATTCCTGGCGGGGAATGCGGGTTTGAAATAGGATATGGTGAATTACCGAACCAGACTTCCGTTCCGATAGGTTTTTAGAGAATAACGCGGAAGTCCTGTAAAAATCCAAAGTCATAAAACCTGAACCCAAAAAGTCAACGAAAACTCACGTGTTCTTGCAAAGCAAGCCCCTTTTCTTCTCCTATCGGGGAATATATCAGTTTTCTACAAAAACTGATTATTTTTCTTGGCACAAGAGGGTGTTTCTTTTGACTTTTCGGGTTCAGGATCACAAAAGCTTGCATAGTTTCGCCATCTGTGTTATATTGTATTTACGATACTGTTACTGTGATTTCCGAGTTCAGCAATGATGAATTGGTTAACCTTGATTCAAACTACTTGCAAGTAATTCGATATTCCAGACCATTTGCACTATCGAATTATTTAACTCGTGGATCCCCGAAAAGGAGTCACATATATGCACAGAACCCCGAACAGGGTGTTGTGCTGTAATAACTAACAGAGAACAGACGATGTGTCTGTCACTCTTGTCATATTTTATTATGAATCAGTCATCACGACCTGCTGCACGCAACAGTACAGCACGACCTGCGCCAGCGCGCGGGAATTATCAATCACAATCATTCGGATCAGGACAACGTTCTGGATTCCGTAATCCTTCTGCACGTGGCGGATTCGGCGGAGGCCGGGGAGGCAACCGAGGAGGAGGTAATCGCAGAAGAATGGGTATGGATATCCATAGTTTTGTTGAACGCGCTTCGGTAAAAACTGTAGAAAAAATAATCCCGATTATACATCAGAATTTTTCTGATTTTAGAATGGATGAACGTATCAACGCTCTTCTCGTTGCAAAGGGTTACAGCACACCAACACCGATCCAGGATCAGACGATATTGCATACCCTCGAAGGTCGCGACATCGTCGGTCTCGCTCAGACAGGTACTGGGAAAACCGCTGCATTCCTCTTGCCACTCATTCATCAAATGCTCAGCAATCCTAAACTAACCGTATTGGTATTGGCACCGACACGTGAGCTTGCAGTACAAATCGACAAAGAGTTCCGCAGTTTTAGTTATGGGCTCAAGCTCTCGAGTGCGGTATGCGTAGGTGGAATGCCTATCGGCAAGCAAATTCGTGATTTGCAGATGCATCCACATTTCGTTATTGGTACACCTGGACGCGTACAGGACCTCGTGGATCGTGGAGTATTGCCACTGCGTGTATTTGGAGCCGTTGTTCTGGACGAGGTGGATCATATGCTCGACATGGGATTCATTGAACCTATCACAGAAATTATGAGTGCTATTCCCGAGGAACGTCAGACACTCTTTTTCTCTGCGACGATGCCAGAGCGTATTCGCGGACTGACTCGTAAATTCTTGAACGACCCGATCACTATCGAAGTGTCATCAGGTAATACGACACATAGTGTAGACCAACACATTGTCCCAGTAAAGAACGAAGACCAGAAATTCGAACAACTCGATGCAATGCTGAAAACTGCAGACCTTTCAAAGGTTTTGATATTTAGCGAAACAAAACGCGATGTAGAGAGATTGACTATGGCATTGAATAACAATGGTCATAGAGTAGCATCGCTCCACGGAGACAAAGCTCAGTCAGAACGACGTCGGGCACTCCAGCAGTTTACCGACAATACAGTTTCTGTTCTCGTTGCAACAGATATCGCTGCACGTGGACTCGATGTCAAACATATTTCTCACGTGATCAATTATACGATCCCGCAGACATTCGACGATTATGTACATCGTATCGGCCGTACTGGTCGTGGTGGAGCAAAGGGTACCGCTATTACGTTCGTGCAGTAAAAAGCGCTTTCTGATTATCTACATAAAAGCCGACAGCGGAGCTGTCGGCTTTTTCATTAGACTTCTTTCAAAACCCTCCAAAACACGAGTCACGGCTCTCATCCTCATCGACTGCAGCCTTTACGAGCAAGATCTTGCTACTGGTGTTGTCGACTGCGGATAGGTTTTTTCAGTGTTTTGAAAGAAGCCTACTATTTTTTAGTTGTTTGTGTGGTCCCGCCGCCGATTTTCTTTACTGTGTTTACGATCGCTGTTCCAATTGTGGTCGCCCCGAGGAGGAGAGCAGTACCAACGAGGGTCCAGAGCAAAGTAGAGCGCGCTTTTTCCAATTTACCAGGATTACCATATGCAGCGATGAATAGGAATCCGGAATACATAATCATAATCACAACAAAAGGTATCGCTACCATCAGTACCAGATTCATTACTTTGGATATTCCTGTATTGATGTCCACGATTCCTGCGCCACCGAGAGGGTTGGGAAGTTTGTCGAAATCCGTCCCGCGATTGGTGGTTTGACCGGGTGTGGGAGTACCTGCAGCAGGATCGGTTTTGGGGGTAGGGGTTGCAGATGGTTGTGTAGTAGAAGTAGTACCGGTTTGAGTGCCTGCAGTCGTGATTCTACAAACAGTTGTTCGATATAAAGAATATAACATTGGGTTTCGTGTTGTAGCTGTATACCCAGTGTAGTTGCTAGCACATTTTTTTTCTAGATCTACTGCTGTGGTGTTTGTAGAAGATGGCTGTGTTGTGTTTTGTGAAGTTTTTGCAGCAGGAGTTCGTTGCCAGACGATAAGGGGGATTTTAGAAGTATTATAGGCATTTACCTCACCAGCTTTTGGAAGTGGTTCAAAAGAATTCTCAGAAGGGATGTAGTAATAGAGTTTACCGGATGCTTTATGATAAAAAGTAACAAAGGTTAGGTTTGAGCTTGAGTATTTTTGAAAACCATCACCAATAGAGAGTAGTACATTCGAATAGTTATCTAAAATAGGTAAACCGGACACACTGTTCGCTAGTGCTTGTGCAGATAGGCTAGATATGAAATCGTTAGGTTTCACACTTAATGTTCTGCTTCCTGTTGTTGCTACTATTCTGGGTTCGTACCTGTTCACCGTCATTGTTATTGCTGCAGATTTGTCATCTTTGGTAAAAGTAGCGGTTTCGTTTGGAACTGTAGTATTCTTTAAATAAGGTGTTTGCGCAAAAGCCTGAGGAGACAATCCCACGAGTAGTAAAAATGCTATTAATACACACCAGAGAGTTTTCTTCATATGTATCTATGATATACTCTATTTATATGAAAATCAAATCACTTATTGCAACAATCTGTGTGTTAATTTTACCTCTCGTTGCGATGGCACAGTTGCCCGCTGCCAATACTACTGCGACCGATGCCAGCACGAGTGTATTTGCTACCTGTTCTTCGGGGATCAAGGACGTCACAGGAATTCTCTACTGGATCGGAGGCTGCCTCGTCGGCAAGGGGACTGTGATGCTGATTATCTCTATTACCTTGATTGTGTTTATGGTCGGAGCCCTCAGATATATAGCACAGGCTGGCGGAGGTAATGCAGACTATGCAAAGAAATTACGCAGTTATCTGATTTGGTCTATGTTGGCATTGTTCGTGATGTTATCCGTGTGGGGTATCGTATATTTTATCGGAGGATCGCTCGGAATCGGGCAGGGTGGTACGGCTCCTATTCCTCAATTTAGTACACAGTAAAACTAGAATTCTTTATGCAACTCACAGAGATTATCCTCAATATTTATAAATATATTTTGAACCCGCTCATTCAGGTTGGATTTGCTGTTGCGCTCATAGTATTTCTCTGGGGTGGGGTTATGTTTATTTATTACAAACAAGAGGGAAACGAGAAAAATGTAGAACCATTGAAAATGCATATGATTTGGGGGATTGTAGGGATGTTCATTATGGCGTCTACATTCGGCATTCTGCAGGTGATCGCCAATACGGTGCGCGCTGGGCAGACATTGTTGTAACCCCACAACGGGATATATTTCAATAAATAGGGTCGTCATTCCGGACCCAATACCGCAAGGGTATAAACTTCGATAAAAATCAGGAGCACCAAAAGTGCGACTAAATTTTTTGGAAACGCAACGAAAACAAGGAGTACACAGTACGACTATGTTTTCTAGTGCCTGTGGCGCCGGAACCCAGGAGTTGGTGCAATATATTGCAAAGTAAAAGTTACTTGAAAATAGAGATTATCGTAATGGGCTTTGCATTAGAAAATATACTCCCTGTAGTCGTTATTTTCGTCATCCCAGGTCAAGCCTGGGAAGACGACTACGTCGTCACCTGTAAAAGCTATTACTGTAAAGCTTTTTAAAACCCTATAGGTATTGTCATTCCTGCACATGCAGGAATCTCGTATACATGTATTCAATTATGTTCTTTTTAGAATTTTGAATTCTTTATAGATTCTGGTATACTGGCCGGACAGGAGACGTGTCAGAGTGGCCGAATGTGCCTCCTTGCTAAGGAGGTGGGCGTAACAGCCCCGCGGGTTCGAATCCCGCCGTCTCCTCATTGGCAAAATATGTCCCAATGCGACCTTAGGAGTATTGGGTATATATTTGACAAAAGAAGTAAGGTGAGATTCGTGTAGGGGGTAGCGAAACAATGTTCGAATACGAGTTTGCAAAACGAGTATTGAGAACATATGTTTTGTGACCGAATCCCGCCGTCTCCTCATATAACAAAACCACAGAATTCTGTGGTTTTGTTATATGAGGAGACGGGAAAAATATGAACTGCTTCATATTTTGTCGGGATTTTTTGATTTGTAGATTAGCGAAGCGATTCGTACAAATCATTATACTCTTGTGGTGCGAGGTCAAGCTGATGTTTGTGTAGCAACGCGAAACAAACCAGCGCAGACTGCTGCGCCCCATCGGGGTCCCGCCGTCTCCTCATAAAGAAAAACTAACTTGCCTGTGGAAAGCGCGATAGGGGAAAGACACTGATTCTGGTATACTGATACGGATATATGTCGCGTATTTTCCCCCGTATAGTGTGTGGTTTTTTGTTGGTTGCTTTTTTTCTTGTACCTGTTGCCCCTGTTTTTGCGCTCACCCAAGCAGAGGAACGAGCCCAAATCGAAGACCAATTGAAACAAATCGAACAAGAAATCAAAGCAAAAGAAGCAGAACTAGAAATACAGCGAAAGCAATCAGGGTCAATCAAAAAAGACCTTTCCGTTCTCCAAAATGAGATTTCAGCTAAAAAATTAGAAATTCAAAAAAAAGCAACGCTTCTCCAGAGATTGTCAGGTCAAATCGTCGAAAAAAATGAAACAATTCACAAGCTCTCTGATGAGCTCTCTCGAGAGAAACAATCCCTCGCGAGACTGATGAGAAAACAAAACCAATTGGAGCAATATTCTTTGGCTGAAGTTTTCTTGACGGGGCAGACATTTTCTGAATTTTTTCAAGATATTTTTGCTTTTCATGACTTGAAAAATGGATTGACGCATTCATTCCAAAAGATCGTTACTATCCAAGCCCAAACAGCAGAAGAAAAAACTCAACTCGAAGAGAAAAAACAAGAAGAAAATCTCGTAAAGAAAGATCTAGAAAAAAACAAAGCCCAAGTAGAAGTAAAACATAAAGAGAAAGACTCATTATTAAAAGTAAGTGTAGGAAAAGAAGTAGAATACAAAAAAACCATAGCAGAACGAAAAGCAAAAGTTGCACAACTTCGTGCTAGGTTGTTCAGCTTGATCGAAGTAAAGGGTGGAGGAATAGCATTCGGCGAAGC
Organism: Candidatus Nomurabacteria bacterium; assembly: GCA_031424015.1. GTDB lineage: Bacteria > Patescibacteriota > Minisyncoccia > Phycocordibacterales > UBA1006 > JANPGR01. The sequence goes on along the minus strand of JANPGR010000059.1, from coordinate 1,702 downwards.
AGTAAAATTGGCAAAGCAGGCAGGAAAGCTCACAGGAGTCAGACCAGCATTCATCCTAGCTATTCTAAAGCAAGAAACAGGAATAGGACAAAACGTAGGGAGGTGTTATCTGACGGATACGTCGGACGGTTCTGGTACTACATTGTCTGGCAAGCCTATTCGTAATGTTATGAAACCAACCCGTGATGTGCAGCCTTTTTTGAAACTGATGGATAAACTCGGCAAAGACTATAAAACTACAGCAGTTTCTTGTCCTCTGGCTGGGGTTGGATATGGTGGAGCTATGGGGCCGTCCCAATTCATCCCGTCTACCTGGAATATGTTTGCAGATAAAATCGCAGAAAAAACAGGGACAGCTGCAAACCCTTGGATCCCTCTCCATGCATTTACCGCTACAGCTCTGTATGTCGCTGACCTAGGCGCAAAATCTCAGACGTATGACGGAGAGCGCAATGCAGCGTGTAAATATTACTCTGGACGAGCTTGTGGTGTGTCAGGAGTAAGAAATGCATTCTACGGTAATTCTGTTATGTCTCATGCTTCGAACTTTGCTGATGATATTGATTTCTTGGATAGTGATGAATAACATTTATGATACCTATTGAATCTTTGATCCCAGAAAATATCGCTCTACTCCAATTAATTAATCAATTGGCTGTAGTTAGCCCTACCTCGCGTGCAATATTTCTCACAGGCACACAATATGCAGACAAGATTTTAATAGGAGTTTTGTTTTTATATCTTTGTTACACACTCTATAATTCTTCACAAAAAGAGAAATTCTCTCTGGCAACTCGCCATATATCAAATATAGCTTGGCTGATTGGCGCGGTTGGAATTGGATTGGTTATAAAAGAAATATTGCAAAAAACTTTTGCAGTACCGAGGCCTTTTTTGGTTCCAGAATTACAAATAGAAGCCTTGTATTATTATGCAGGATTTAACTCCTTTCCTTCTGCTCATGCAATGATATTTACCATTATTTCCGGGATGTTATGGAAGATTTCGCGTCCACTATCCGTTTTTTCTTTGATTCTAACCATATATATATGTGTTTCTCGTGTGGCTGTAGGGATCCACTATCCTTTTGATATTTTGGTCGGTAGTATTATTGGGCTAGTGATTGTGCGTGGGTGCAACAAGGTACTGTCTTACAAAGAATAATTTTCCATTCTGCATAGCTTGTGGACTCTGTTATCTACCTAAGACCCTATCCCAACAGGCACCAGCCTTTTACCAAAGAACACAAGGCTTTTACGATTTGAAACTTGCTATTTCTCGTAAAAACACACAAATACTCATTCTCTGTACTGATAGTACGCCAGAAAATAACGAACGAAGAATGAGAGAGTATATTTTCCAGTGCAGAGCCAGCTCATTCGTATTTCTGTATTTTTCCTTCGAAATCTCTGCGTTTCAAATTCGTAATCCCTATTGGGATAGGCTCTAAATAGGTTTTACAACTTTTTCGACCTTGCAAAACTCGGCGTACGCCTTAGAACCTGTATCGGGTCTCACTGTCAAAATAACTCACAGTGACTTCCCGACAGTAAAACCTATATTTCTGCTACAAAACGTCTTTTGCTCATTCACTGTACTACTAGTACAGTTCTCTCACAAAATACATTTTTTTTGAAAACAAGGAGTACTAACGACTATGTTTTCTTATACTCTTGAGTGCGCTATAAAATCTAGGTTTTAC
>JANPGR010000058.1:0-7843 GCA_031424015.1 Candidatus Nomurabacteria bacterium | reverse complement strand
AATATAAAAAATTGGAAACGAGAATGGAAAATAAAGCTGATCGAAGATTTGAATCCACAATGGTTAGATATCTCAGAAACTTTGTAATGATACTGTTTCCTATACAAACTCCTGGATTGCGGCTCGGGGGCCGCAATGACGAGCAAAAAAACACTCATTACCTGTTTTGATGAAAAAGAAAAACCACCACAGAAAAATCACTACGACTTTTCTCTGGTGGTTTTTTATTAGACCTAAAAGTTTTTAGCCGGCGCCATTGGTGATAATATACTCAAGAGCCATATTCACCCCTTTGAGATATGCACTGATAGTATGTTTATTTATATATTCTCCTTCTGTATGGGTCCAGTGCTCATTATCTTTCCAAGAATACACACCGTTTATAGTAATGTGATACGTGTACCTTTTTTGATTTCGGGTTACAATTGTGACGAATGGAACGGAAAATGCTCTACTTTCATCGAGGAAAAATATTGGCTGCCCGATGAAAGGTACTTCTTCCTTGTACTCAAAGAGGTTTTTGAAGTCAGGATCTCTCTTGATTTCCTCACTATCCTGAACCCACTCTTCGAATTCAATATCTTTGTCGATACGGCTAACGAGTTGCTGATAAAGCGCAATAGTTCTTTGAGTGAGACTGTCGAGGATCTCGTCCTCGGTTTTTGGAATATATTTTCCATACTCGTAAAATACCAGCATTTTTTGGAAATACTCAGCTTGAGACAGGGCTTTTTCATTACTGTAGTTAAAATCAGGTAAACACCCGTCACAAGGCGCCTCTCCCTCCAGAATCCAAATACGTTGTGCAGAAGCCGGAGCCGTCAATGCACAGAAAAAGACAAGTAAGCAAAATACTACTTTTTTCATTTTTACTAATTTATTATGTTAAAAAATACGAACTTTGCCTTTAGATTACTCTCTCTCTCTTGATTTGTCAAGTAGTAACAAATATGGTGTTATGTGGTATCTGTTAGATTAAAAATTGTTGTATATTTTCCTTATTTACTAAATGTGGCTTTGCATTGGTGTATTCTTTCGCAAAATCATATAAAGATTTAGTAAAATTTGCTTTGCTGTATTTACACTCATACAAATGTAGTATGTTATCATATTCCTCGATGAGATCTATTTCTTGTTTTTCATAGGTACGCCAGAAATATTGTGACGAATAAATTCCTTGATTTTTTAGAAATTTTATCCTCTCTATAATAAAAAAGTTTTCAAATAATAAACCTTTTTCTGATTCAGATACTGATGTTTGATTGTTACCGACAATAGCATTCCTGAGTCCAATATCTAAAAAATAAACTTTATAGGACTTCTTTAGCTCGTTGGATTTATTTCGAGAAAAAGAATAGAGTTTCTTTATTATAAATGCCTGCTCCATAAGACCAACATACCTCTCTACTGTTGCCCTATTCGTTCCGAGGATACTAGCAATCTCTCCGGTCGAGATCATTGTTCCTGTATTCAGGGCTAGATATTTTACTAGGTTTTCAAAGATTATAGGTTTTTTAATCTGCTCCAGACTAAATATATCTTTATAGAGATAATTCACCGCAATATTATTGAGTCTATCTTTTTTGTCGACTATATCAGCAGTCACTACACTAGGGTACATACCATATAGCATCATATCATCGAGGGAATACTCTATACCACTAGACATAATTTCTGCAAAAGAAAGGGGCCACAACACAAACTCATAAAACCTACCTGTCATAGGCTCGCTAATCCTATTCGCTAGATCAAAAGAGCTAGATCCTGTTGCTATGATTTGTATTTCAGGATAGGTATCCACAAAGTTTTTCAATATCATCCCAATATCAATAATCGTTTGTGCTTCATCCAATACTACAATTTGTGCACCCCCTATTCTCTCTTTGAGTAAGTCTGGTACCCCCACAACAAGACAAGACCTATCAGAGAGTAATTCACAGTTCAAAAAAATGCCCCTTTCAGGAAATTTTTCTAAAATCTTGCGTGCCAAAGTGGTTTTACCTGATTGTCTAGGGCCATAGATAATAATAGCTCTAGATTGAAAGAGTTTTAACTCTATCTGTTTTTGAATAATTCTCTGTATATTCATAATAATTATAGTATACTATCCAAATTCTGATAGTCAAGTATCAGAATTCTGATACCAGAGATATAGTACTCAAGACTACTCCACATGCTCGCGTCCATGATCGGTAATCATACGACCACGAGAAGTACGCTCGATGAATCCGAGTCGCATCAGGTACGGCTCGATAACATCCTCCAGCGTCCCCTCGTCTTCGTCCAGTGCGGCAGCCAGAGTCTTTATCCCAGTCGGCCCTCCGGAGAATTTCTCTGACAGGGCTTTCAAATATTCACGATCTATCTTGCCCAATCCTCGATCGTCTACACCCAGCATCTCTAGTGCTAGTTTTGCTGTATCGGCTGTATAGCCTACTTTGTGGACCTCGGCGTAATCACGGACGCGTTTCAGTAGATAATTCGCTGTACGAGGCGTAGCACGCGCCGCACGCACGATCGTAGTAATAGCCCCAGATTCTAGATCCATAGACAATATATCTGCCGAACGCTGTATGATTTGGACCATTTCGTCATCACTATATGGATCCAGTCGATACACCCCACCGCTAAATCGGGCACGCAATGGCGCAGACAACAGGGCGATACGTGTCGTCGCAGCGACGAGGGTAAACGGCGGCAGATCCAGCTGGACCGTACGTGCGCTGGGTCCTTTGCCGATCATAATATCCAAAACTCCACGCTCCAATGCTGGATAGAGGACTTCTTCGATCATTTTGTTCAACCTGTGGATCTCGTCGACGAACAAGATATCCCCTGCGGACAGATTGGTCAACAGTGACGCCACATCCCCCACCTTTTCCAGGGCTGGTCCCGATGTCGATTTCAGATTGCCGCCCACTGTCTGGGCGATCAACAGGGAGAGGGTGGTCTTGCCCAGACCAGGTGGACCATACAACAGCATATGTTCTGGCTGTGCCCCTCTGGCCTGGCTCGCCTCGAGATGTACGTTGATAGCGCGTTTGGTATCACGCTGACCGATATATTCGTCCCAACTATGCGGTCTGAGCAAGCTATCCAGATTGATATGTTCCATAGAAACCTAGTATATCACAAATGCCGTGGATACAGAATATGGCGGAAATTTCTAAATGTGCCGGCCAAAAGCGGAGCTTTTGGCCGGCACATTTCACATCCCCTCTTTTTACCTCTAAAACACCAAAAATACCAAAACCGCCCAAACCCCTTGACAAATCGAGAGAGAGAGCATATAATCTGTAAGAATTCTTTACATTTGTACATTTCTCTGTCCTGATATCAACATTCGTTGCTCTCTTTGATGGGTTTTTGCTGACACGAAATGCGCGCTCTTTTGTCGGGCCGACCATCTGTCGTATTGGCGGTGATGTTCCCTACCTCGGACCTGCTCGCACACCTGCTGTCCCAGCACAGCCGCGCTCACCCAAAAACCATCACATACTCCGCCACCCCTCCCGATCGATACCAGAACAGAGAAATGTCTCTATAAAACACTAAAATAAATTTTAAACCTAATTAAAAAAAATTTTAACTTTGTAAAAAAATGGAAAATCTCAAAGAGACAATCAGAGGCTTAATCGGGAACGCAAAAACGAAAATAGCACTTGAGACAATGTCTGAACACCCTGATGTGTTCGACAGCAACACTGTATCTCTATTAAAAAGTCGCTTTACTACCAACAACAGTGCCAGAAATACATCGATTACCAGCTCAAGAGAAGTAAATATGGAAAACGCCCAAATAAACTATTCCATTCTAACTATGTTAGGTAATCTCGATGGGGCAGCACCTATTAGTAAAACTATTGTTCAACAAAAAAATCCACAAACAATGCAAAAAGCACCACAAGTACGTTTGAGAGAAATCTTACAATCTTTGAGACAAATGCAGCAAGATGAATTTTATAACATCAATGATGTTGTTGATTATTTCGCAGAAGTTTATACTATTACTCAAGAAGCTCAGTTTGACGAGTATGAAGTTGGCCTAAAGGCCACTTTATTGTCACGCATTAATTCAGAAGAAAAGGCACAAAAATACATCTCTGACAACATTGCGGATGCATTGGAACTCATCCAGGAGTTCCAAAAAGCTTTTAAAGAGGAAAAGAAAGCTGAGAAGAAACTAACATTGATGGAAACATTATCTCTATTTATGCAACAACCCAGCTATGAAATTATTTATGATGTACTAAATACTTTAAAAATAGCATCTGGTAATTTAGCTGATTCGAAAGGAGCTCTCAAAGAATTTCAAAAACTCGAAGAGGAAGTGTGTGAGATTATTGGCGAAGGAAAAGTTGCTGCGATTCTGAAGTTACGGTGGGCAAGAAGTGAGAATGGTGCAGGTAGCAAAATTGTCGCGTTTATTTCTAAATGGAAAATAAATGCTCGCAATACACTCATTAATCCAACCAACGCGGGTGAAACTAAAGATTCTGATTTAATCTAAAATCTAACTAAAAAATCACCAATACTTAATTTTTAAAGTTAAAAGCCGAGCACACCGCAATTCGCACCGTGTTTGGCTTTTTATCTGTATAGATTCTGGACAAGTATAATGTAGAGTTTATTTATACTTCAAATATATGATTGTCATCATTTTCTGTAACAATAATTACACTACTTAATTCTGGAACCACTATCACATCATGATTATTAGCATGTGTTTCATCTTTTAGAGGGATTTCAATACAGTTAATTGGTATTTTTTTAGATTCTAACAAAGAGATTAGTTTTGTCTTTTCATTTCCTGATTTTATGACAACTGCTTTTACCCCCCCCTCATCAATATTTTTTCCCATTGAGGTCATAATATTTTCTAGGTATAGATCAGGAGAATCACCTGATAATATATGTGCAAAACCAAACTCATTACTATTTTCGCTTTTCAAGATTAGTGCTTGGCAAAATTTAAAAGCCGAGGATACCATAACCTCTTTACTAATTGCATACTCTTTTGGTTCTACTGAAATATAGTGTGATATTTTTAGGTAAGGAATTATCCCATAGGTAGATTCCATCATGGCATAAGGCTTTGTATCAGAAATAGAGATTTTTCTTTCACTTAGTTTAATTCTTTGTGTGTTCTCGGTATTTATTCTATTTTCCATATTACTTATCTAGTTTAGATTATATCATATACTATGATATAAAACACACCGCAATTTTTGCACCGTGTTTGGCTTTTTATCTGTATAAATTTTTGAAATCCACAGTATATTCGTCATTCCGGACCCAATACCACAAGGGTATACACTTCGATAAAAATCAGGAGCACCTAAAGTGCGACTATATTTTTTGGAATTGGCCAAAGGCATTAGACCCCGCAAGGGGATACATTTCAATAAAATAAGTCGCATTATAATGCTCCTTATTTTCGTCATCCGGAACCCAGGAGTAGCTACAACAAAGTGCAAGGTAATAATCACTTGAAACTAGAGGTTGTATCTATGGGTCTTGCATTAGCAAATATACTCCCTGCGGTCGTTATTTCTGTCATCCCAGCTTCCTGAATCAAGTTCAGGATGACAGTATGTATTCCTGTACAGATACACAAAACCCTACTCTAACGAGCAGGGTTTTGTGATCAAAGAGAAACCGAGGCAGGCAATTATGCCATTACGCCTGTTTTTCGTAGGGTTTCACTCACACCGCGTTTCTTCATAGTGCGGAGGCCACGTGCAGAAACAGTCATACGGACAGAAATTCCCATTTCTGGTACGAAAATCTTTTTGGTTTGGAGGTTTGCCTTTGCGCGGTATTTACCAGTTGGGTTAAACTTGGTAGCACGGACGCGGTTAGAATAGCCTCCTTTGGTTAATCCACTTTTTCCAGTGATGATACAGACTTTTGACATATTAGATTTGATGCTATCATAGAGAGGTACAATATGCAAGACCCCATCTCATCATTACTCTCTGTCGCAATTCTCATATTTTCGGCCGCACTCCACGAGGTGTCCCATGGGCTGGTTGCCCTCTATTATGGTGACCATACCGCAGAGAGGATGGGAAGGCTGTCCCTGAACCCTCTCCGCCATATGGATCCTATTGGATCTGTCGTTTTACCTATTGTTCTATCTCTGGCTGGGTCGCCATTCATATTCGGCTGGGCGAAACCTGTGCCGGTCAATCCTCATAATTTCACCCACAAGTACGCATCAGCGGTAGTCGCATTGGCTGGACCACTATCCAATATAGTACTAGCCGGTATCGCCGGGACAATAATACGATTCTATGGGAATACGCTCCAGACTGGATTTTTGACATTTCTCACGATGGTGACCGTCATCAACTGTGTCCTGGCGGTATTCAATATGATACCTATTCCGCCATTGGATGGGTATCATATCCTCGAATATCTATTTCGCATTCCGACTCGGGTTTCTGTGTTTTTTATGCAATATAGCTTTGTTTTTATACTACTCGCCGTTGTTTTGTTTCAGAGGTTTTTTGATGGTATACTCTTTACGATGATAAAGTTATTGACTGGAGCTCTCGGTTAGAGTATTCTAGACACTTACGCACCTCTTGTATCCTTATGGAAATCATTATTACTATTCTCTGTGTTATTTTGTACAGCGTGCTTCACGAGATGAAGAGGCCTTTTGGGGTGATATTCGATACAACAACAGGGGAATATATTGATTCTGCTACGATAATTCTAATCAACGCAAAGACAAACACCGAAGTATCTCGGACTATCAGCAGTATGAGTGGTAGATATGCCTTTTTCGTGCCAAAAGGTGATTATAGAATACAGGTAGAGAGAACTCATTTTTCCTTTATTCCTCGTTGGAATTTACACACCATGATCTATGGTGCAAATTATCGAGGAGAAGTAATTCATAGATATCGGGATTCAGTAATCAGTGTACCTATTGCAATGACCCAAACAGGTCAAGACTGGAACCATACTAATAAATTAGCCACCGGGAAAAACACTGCAGGCAGAACACTATTATTCCGAAAACTTTGTCTCTTTTTTGCACTACTCACCGTGATCGGTTCGATCTCTCTGGCTGTTGATGGATTTTCCTATCTCGATATCATACTGTGTGCCGTTTCTGTCGGATGGTGGGGATTGTTCCTGTTTGAACATTTGCCTGTTATAGGACAAATACGATTTAAAAATGGGAAACCTACTCCAGGATATATCGATGTAGTGGGATATAACGGAATTCTGATCAAACGCATTCCTACAACAGACCGAGGGCGATATTGGTCTCTGATACCTTCTGGAGTTTATACTCTCTATATTTACGCAAAATCACTAGGAGCAAACAACCCTACATTATTAAAATCTATACCCAACGTTGAATGCAGGAGAGGGATTTTGAACAAGGTGTTTTTTGTGTAAAAACCACCCTATTCAGGTGGTTTGTCTTCTTCGTAGTACCAACACTGGTACCCGACTAGAGTAGATAAGATAGGAATCCCACTATAATGGGTTTTTGTATATCCATCTCTACCCTTTATAAATTTTTTAGCCTCCAACTCCGCCATATAGGTGGCGGTCCTAATCACCTGCTCCGTTGAAGGAGTTTTCTCTTCTTTCATTACTTGTTGCAGATTTTCTTGTGCTACCCCAAGAAAATCTGCAACGTAGCTTGTAGGTCCGAAGACCTTTTTCCATTTTTTCATTATTTTTATATTACCCCAGGAGAAATTTCCTAGATTAGGGATAAGCTACTCTCTCTCTCTGCAAAAGTCAAGCGCGAAGTGTCATCCCGTCAACAGTGGGGAAGGCCTCCCTCTTTGGGGGGAGGAAGATGCCGCCGGAG
>JANPGR010000057.1:0-19198 GCA_031424015.1 Candidatus Nomurabacteria bacterium | reverse complement strand
AAACTAATACATCAGTTTCATATTTCTCAGAAAAACCTCTATAAAGTTTATTTTTATGTTCCCATATTCTTTTTTGCAAATCACTTGTTACTCCTAAATAGAGGGTTCCATTCCTCTTGTTGGTCACTAGATATACATAACCTTTCTTTTCCATATAGCAATATGGTACAGGAAAATATTACGATTTCAATACTCCTGGATTGCGGCTCGGGGGCCGCAATGGCGGAATTATTATATATTCATACCATATTAGAGGTCTTAAGGTAAACCTAAAAAGGCTTCTAATAGTATCTACTGCAAAATAAACCCACTATTACGAAACACCCTCTCATAGAGGTAATAGGTGTGCAGGGCCAACCGCTGGTCGAGCCTGAATCCTGCTGACGGATGAGCGATCTGATTGCGGACCTTGTGTGCAGTCCACGCATCGTCCAGGTCGGGAAAATTTGCTTTGTTGCACTGTTTTAATTTTTCGCCCAATGTCTCGCCAGTATATCCCAACTGAGACAACAACTGATCCAGCATCGAATCACAATCGATAATCGCTTGTTTCCAATCATTCTCATTCTGAGACCGAACGAGCAGAGTAACCGCATCCCACCTAGAATATTTTATTTCTACTGGAGCTGGTTTGATATATTTTGCATCAATCTTTGATTGGCGTTCTGCTTCTAGGGTTCCTAATTTTTCGCTCAGGTATAAATATGTCACTATGAATATAGCCAATGTCGTCGCGAGCAAAATATCCAGGACGTACAAAGGAAAATTATAGAAAACAACTATTGGGTCCCCCGTCCCGGTAACTGTTCTGAACAGAGTACCAACAGCAGAAAACAACCACTGAAAAAAATCAGCAATACTAGTAACACTAATCCAGGGAATACTCGGAGGATTCATTCTCTCTAGTATAGAGCGTAATTATTGATTATTCAATGACTCAATATCTCGTCCAAGTGTGAACAATCGATTCTCGCCCCAGTGTGGCGCCATCATATGCATACCCAGAGGTATACTACCATCCTGGCCAAATGGTACCGACAATGCAGGGCAGCCAGAAAGGTTCGCCGGAACCGTGAATATATCCATCATATACATAGCAACGGGATCCGATTTAGCTCCTATTAACGGAGCGCCTGACGTAGCTGTCGGGGTCAAAATCACATCGACCGTTTCAAATGTTTTGAGGATTTCTTGGCGAATCAATTCCCGTACTTGGGTAGCCTTGCCATAATACGCATCATAGTAGCCTGCAGACAATACATATGCCCCGAGGAGGAGTCGCCTCTGGACTTCTGGACCAAATCCTTCCCCTTTGCTATTCATATAGATATCGAGGAGATCTACCCCTTTTGCGCGGACTCCATAACGAATACCGTCCATACGCGATAGATTGGTCGAGGCTTCTGCAGGAATAATTATATAATAGGTTGGAACCGATGCGGTAATATGAGGTAATTCTATATCTACGATTTCGTACCCTTTTGTTTTGAGTTCGTTTAGTAATCTTTCAAATTCGCTCCGCACAACCTCTGATACACCATCCATAGCAATGAGGCTGCGTGGAATACCGATTTTTTTTACTTCTGACAGAATCTGTTTTCTGTTTGCAATTGGGATAGACTGAGCATCACGTGCATCATAGGTTGATAACACAGTAAAAAGAGTAGCACAATCATCAACAGAGCGACCCAGGGATCCTGCCTGATCGAAAGATGACCCCATAGCGATGAGTCCATAACGACTCGTCGACCCATACGTCGGATATAATCCGCACAACCCGCAAAATGATGCGGGTAGCCGCACAGATCCACCTGTGTCCGTACCAATCGCTGCGACACACATATCGGCTGTAACCGATGCAGCAGCACCACCACTGGAACCACCTGGTACACGAGATATATCCAATGGGTTGTGCGTTGGACCGTATGCGCTATTCTCGCAGCTCCCCCCCATTGCGAACTCGTCCATATTGGTACGCCCTATCAATACTGCCCCTGCACGCCGTAATTCATCTATGATGTGTGCATTATATGGAGCAATATAATTACCTAAAATTTTAGAAGCAGCAGATGCTGTGTGTCCTTGAAACATAATGTTGTCTTTTATTGAGATAGGAACACCGAGGAGGGGTAGATCAATTCCTGCTCTGATTTGTGCGTCTGCATCAGCAGCCTGGTCGAGCACATCATCATATACGCCCAAATAGGCATGAATCTGTGAATCCATCTCGTTTATACGATCCAGATACATCTGAGTCAATTCGACTGAACTCATTGAGCGCGATTTGAGAAGATTGCGAGCTTCTGAGATAGTTTTTGGATATATTTTCATAGGATATTACAAGACCTTTGGTACTGACAAATGCGTGTCGACTGAATCAGGAAATGCAGAAATTATACGCCCTACAGTATCAGGCGAAGCTTGAGCAATAATGTCCTCACGAGTTATATTGCTATGCGTATGCGCAAATTGAAAATCATCAGGTATCTGTATTGAATTTAACTCGGAAATACAGTCTAAAATTCCCTGAAAATCTGCCAATCGAGCAGGTACATCTTGTGGCTGAACCTTTATGCGAGCCAGTATTGCTAATTTTTGGAGGAGTTCCTCATCAATCATACATCCACATACTACCACAAACTACATTTGATTACAAAAAAAATTTAACGTCCAAGCTCACTCAAAAATCTACTCTCATCCCAGATTTCTACACCCAATTCTCGAGCTTTTTCCAGCTTGCTTCCAGCATTTTCCCCTGCTATGAGGGCTGTTGTTTTCTTTGAAACAGACGAGGCAATCGTTCCCCCTTGTGCGCGTACTAGTTCTTCTGCTTGGACACGCGACAAGGATTGCAGTGTTCCCGTCACGACATACGTATTACCAAGGAATTTCTGCCCAACAACACTCTTTTTTACAATTGTGATATGTGACAAAAGTCTCTCAAAGAGGTGGCTATGTTCCTGATCTGAAAAATATTCCCTATAGCTCTCTGCCATACCCTCACCTACACCCTCGATAGAGAGTAGTTCTCCGGTGCTGAGTTCTGGTATTTTTTTTGGGTCTGGATAGGTATCTGCTATTTTTCTGGATGCTTCTGCGCCAATATGATGAATACCCAGAGCAGCAATGATCCGATCCAATGTCTGGGTCCTGGCTGCATGGATTGCTGACATTGCATTATCTATAGATTTTTGCTTGAACCCTTCTATCTCTGCAAAATCCACTTCATTCAATTCGAACAAATCTGCTATGTCGCTTATATTTCCTTGGTCGATGAGTTTTTTCACTGTTTCCTCTCCGAGCCCGCGAATATCAAATACTTCTCGTGAGACGGCATACATAACACTACGAACCAACTGCTCAGTATCAAACGGTTCATCGATATACCAAGAAACCAAACCAGAATTTTGATCTATCTCTGATCGGATGTTTTTACCTTGGGATCGCATATATTCCGGTAGTGAACATCTTTTTGCATTCTTTTGTCTGAGTTCGGGCAGTACCCGAACAATTTTAGGTATCACATCCCCTGCTCTCTCTACAACAACAGTGTCACCATAATGCAAATCGAGCCTATCTATTTCTGATTGATTATGCAGGGTTGTCCTCCTGATGGTTGCGCCCATTATCGTCACTGGATCTATATGTGCAACAGGCGTTAGAATACCTGTACGCCCCACCTGTATAGTCACATCTCGTAATATGCTGGTCGCCTGTTCTGCTGGGAATTTATATGCAATAGCGAACCGTGGTGCCCTTGCGGTGTAACCCAATTCCGTACAAATTTTCTTGTTGTTCAATTTCAAAACAACACCGTCAATGTCATAGGTATACTGATTTCGTTTTTCTATGAGATCTCGGTAGTATGATTCGATAGAGTCTGCAAAGGACTCCTCACGGTAATACGGATTCACAGGCAAACCTATACTCTGCATCCATACTAATTCCTCCGTGTGTGTTATAAAATCCATTTCTACAAAATTTATATCATAGACAAAAGCATGCAAATTACGCTCTCGTACAACGACAGAATCGAGTTGACGCAACGTTCCTGCAGCCAGATTGCGACTATTTGCATATTCTTGTTCTCCTTGGTTTCTTCGTTTTGCATTAATATCTAGCAGGTCTTGTTTTCCTATCCATGCCTCGCCAACCACTCTGAGTTTCCCTTGGTAGGGAATATTTTTAGGGATATCCCTAATCTGTGACACATTATGTGTTACGTCTTCACCTACCGCGCCATCACCTCGGGTAACAGCTCGAATGAGCAACCCTTTTTCATATTCCATGACTATCTTTAACCCATCTATTTTATGTTCACACACGTATACTAACTCTCTCTCCTTTGCTAATTTTTCTGTTTTTTCAATCCAACTTTTTAATTCTTTAGTATTATAAATATTATCAAAGGACCATTGTTTTTCGAGATGGGTATATTTTTTTAGACTATCAACAACCATACCTCCAACCCCAACCACATCAAAGATAACCCCACCTAGAGACTGATATTCTTTTACAAGAGCATCATATGTTTGATCAGAGATCTCAGGATCATCCAGTGTGTGGTATCTCCAAGAGTGATATCGGATACTCTGCTCTATCGCGCTCTTTCTTTCTTGTGCTCCTATATCTCTAGTCATATGAATATGTTTTTATAGCTAGACTGCCGGATTCTCTGGGATACGTGCAATCAATTTACGCTCTGTTAGAGTTGGATCGCTCGTGTTCGGAACTAACAATCCAGAACCATTATCCATACAGGAACTATATCCATATGATTCAACCAGTATCCCATCCGTACCAGTATGCGCACTATCCCATTCGGCTGCTCGATTAATAATAACTAGACCACAACCTATACTTTGCTCATCAGAAAGAGCATCAACATTTGCTTTTTGAAAGTCAAAATAATACATTTCATCATCTCTATTAAGAGTATCTCCAAATACTCGAGGTCGACCGACAACCCCCGTGCACTCAAATGGGGTATCTTTATCCTTGAGAGGACCAAATGTCGCATTCAACCCACATTCGAGCCCAGTATCAGCAGCATATAGTGCTACCTGTAAATTTGATTGGACTCCTCCTAAGGAGGATTGTTTCTTTGCTATGATTATCAAAGTAACAGAAATACCGACCGTTACAGAGATAATAACCACCGTAAACAACATAATAAATCCTTTTTTATGATGAGAAAAATATTTCATATTCAATAATTATTGGATATACCAAGGTTGAAATTCTTTTGTTAAAACAACTTTATGTGACCCACCTCCCAATACAGAATAAGAGACAACACTCCTAACAAAAATCGACCCATTTGTAGCAGATTGCTTTGTGTAGATTAACCGGCTGTATTCTGAAGCCAGTCCCACCGAGCTTTGATGAGAATACTCATGTGTAGTAGCATCATAATATAAAACTCCATTACTCGAAGGAGTTAGAATACCATCTCTTGTATCGATAGTACACCCAGCACTACAAATCGCACGAGCAGACAATGACGCATTCAGACCACCAGAAGCAATGAGATCGCTCATTGCTAGCTTTTGGAATAACTCTATACCTTCTACCGCCAAGAACTCTGCAACAACTCGAGATTCCGCCGTCCTCGTGGTGACAACCGCCTTTGAAGTAAGGAGAGTTAGCGCACCCAGAGACAAGCTCAGTGCTAATATAGCGACCAAAGTCTCCACTAGAGTAAAACCTTTTATGTTCGATATTTTTATTTGTGTTTGTTTCATATAGTTATATTAACCACCGGTGGGTAAACCCCCCAAAGCCGAACCAATATCGATATATCTCTGTGTTAGCGTAGTCTGAATAGGTATAATAAATTGTTTTCCTCTATATTCATATCCGAATTGCGCAGTAATCGCAACGCTGGGTTGCTCCGAGTCGATAGGGGCTTTTGCTGCACCTTTTAGTTTGAACTGAATTGCTATTAACTTTACCGCGTAAACGTCATGGAGGGGTTCAGCTTTTTTCACAGTAGAACCCAAAGGCGTCATATACATTACTAATTGTTCGGCTGATGTGGATTTCGAAAGCTCGATAGCGTCGCCCTTTTGATCTATGTACGAAAAAGTCTCTGGTGAGACACTCTCATATTGTGTGCCTGTCCTAACCGATCGACTAACAGTATCCATCACATAGTATATCGATTGGATTGCTTGATCACGAACTCTGACCCTACCAGCGGCCTGATTCATAGAGATAATCACGAGTGTCCCCAGCGAAACAGCCAAAGTAAAAATAGCCACTGATACGAGTGTTTCAATTAAAGTAAAACCGGGATATGATTTTTTCTGCATACATTACCTAATGTAGATATTACCCGTTCGTTCAATAATAATAAATTTTGATTGTTTTGGATCCTTAGTACTCTGAACCAAAAAAGTGGGCAAATCAGGCGATATCAACGCTGCGTCATACGCTGGATCGATAGTAGGTTTTGAGCTCAATCTGTTGAATTCTATCCAAGAATTCAAAAAACCCGAATGGTTACAAGTCTTTGCACTATAGTCAATAGGACTAGTGCATACGTACACCATAACATCAGGACTACGGAATGTAAAAGCGTCGAGCACTAAATCAACCCCTGCAGTATATCCTGTACCTTGCAATTTTGACTTGTAGAGTATAAATTTTTGCACAGAGTTATCCGTAAAGGATAATTCCATATATACACCTACGGCGGGATTCAAATCATTTGTAGCTATTTGATACGATAGTTGGGCAGCCCCCCTCCCCCCTGTCTCTGCGGAACGGAATATTCCAGCAACGTCATATGTAGTAGTCAGGACAGCAGTCGCAGCACGAGTTCCATTATAATTAAAGATTACAACGGACGACATCATAACTACAATCGATAATACCACGATCAATTCTATTAGAGTAAACCCTGGAAGATTTTTATGCTTCATAGGTATTTATTGCCCTGTTTGTGGCTCTATATAATAATAATTGTTTAACCTAGGTGGTACCAGAGATTCTAGCATAGGACCACAATCGACAAAAATAGTCGCATCAGAACCCGTGTTAGTGAGAGAAGTTTTTTTGCTTCGAAGAATAGGACTAGCATTTTCTGATGACATTTGATATCCTAAACGATATTTAGAGCAATTTCCTGAAACAAACCTCCCTGTAGTACTAACGGGGTATGACATACCGACATATGAAATCTTTCCATCAAAGGGGTCTTTAATACGTTTTAAGTTTTTTGGGACCACATTACCAAGAACTACAGAGCAAGGTCGGACAGTCCCGTCTACATCATAGGGGGTATTTTTTGTTCCTCTCGTCCAACTACTCGGGTATGTTTTGCATATCTGTTTATAATTTTCTAACGAAAGCGCGATTGACTCCAACTCAGATGCTAACTCTTCGTCGCGTGACCTATTTTTTATATCTGTTATGTTGGGAATCAATATGCCTAAAACAATACCCAACACGGCAATCAATACCATCATTTCGAACAGAGTAAATCCGGATGTGTTTCTATTTTGTATCATAAATCAATAGTATGTATTGTATGTAGTATATCACAAATACAATCAAGCAAACAATACACCAGCGAGTGAGAACCACCAAATAACATAACTCCCCACAATGAGAAATGGTCCAAAAGGAATCATATGAGAGACTGGTCTCTTTGCGGTATATTTTTGGTAGAGAATATACGCTGCTCCACAAATCGCACCAACCCAGCAAGACAGTATTAAAGCGTACAATGCGAGTAGATAATTTCCTAACAATAATGACAACCCTAAAAAGAGTATGCCATCACCGAGACCCATCCATTTACCTCGAGATATCAATGTCATCACAAAGAGAAAACCTGCGGGAATACAGAGAAACAAGAGGTCTATCATAGCAAACGGGACAGTACCACTAAAAATAGATGTGATATATGTTATCAATCCTACTCCAACGAGCCAATACAGTACCCTGCTCGGCAGGAATTGTGATTGCATATCATACAATGCCAATATGGCACAGAGACAAATAGACACCAGCCCAAAAACCCAGAGAAATGTATTGGTAAAAGCGACAGCAGTATGCAGAGCAAAGGCTGCACCCGTAGCAAATTCAATCAGAGGATAACGAGGTGATATACGACAATGACAATGTCTACACCTCCCCCATTGGATTATATAGGACACTAGTGGGACGAGCTCGTACCAGTGCAGTGTGGTATTGCATTTGGAGCATTTTGACCTGCCCCTCAGAGTACGCACTCCATAACGGAGTGCAATCACATTCACAAAACTCCCCATAATGAGCCCCAATAATCCTGAGAACAAAACAACCCAATATAACTGCATCATATATCTCTATAATATCATATTCTACCAAAACTCCCCTCGTTTCTACCTGTGGGAATCTCTCTGAATAGAATTATCCCACCAAAGCCTCTGCTTTGACATCTGACTTTTCAAGTTTTATTACTTGATGTGTCATAATCTGATCGCTCTGAATGTCGAGTTTTTTCTTTATACTCTCTATATCCTCCTGCATTATCCCTATTTGATGAGATACACCTTCGAATCCGAGACTCATATCCCTTTTGACTTCCTGTATTAATAGTTGCATTCCAGATTCTGAGTCTTTGATTTCAGCTCTGAGTTCAGATTTTACGCTTTCTGCTGAGTCTTTGATTTCTGAGCGCAACATATCTATCGTATGCTGATTCACATCGATGATAATCTCCTTGAGTTGCGCTATGAGTTCTCTGTTATTTTCTGATATTTTTTCCGCTATCAATTCTCCTATTTCTGATTTATCTTGTGCAGTCATATGTGTATAGTATAACAGAACCATACGCGGGTGCAATCAGGGGAATACTGTGAACCATAGATGACGATCGGAATGCTGGGAGGGGGTCTGAGGCTCATACAAAGTTTATACCTATAAGGTGCCACTAAAGTACCCCTCCCTAACCCTCCGCCTCGCAGGGGAGGGAATAGTGCTGCGCCACCACAACCCGTTCATGCACCATCCCATCCTCCTCTCGCGCGTCTCACTCACCAAAAAACCCGCACCTTGCGGTGCGGGTTTTGGTTTCCATACTAGATAAAGATTGCTCTTTATAAGTACTTCATTGAATTCAAATTACTGTGTGAAAGACGCAGTAGTTGATGAAAGGAATGAAGCAGTAGGTGTTGTAGCGAAAGATGTCAAACCTGACGCTGAAGAAGAAGTATTTGCATTTACAGCAATAATTCCAAAGTTGTACTGTCCAACTGGTGTTGAAGCAGCGATTGTATCTGTAAGAGTTACAGTTACATCGATAACTGCTGTTGTACCGTCAGTAATACGGATCAAGTTGTTAGAGTCAGAAACTCCTCCAGAGATCAATGAAACTGATCCAGAAACGTTAGCAACTGGAACTTCTGATGTTGCAGGGTATACACTAGAGCCATTCAATAGGGCTACAGTAAATCCTTTAGCGCCAGTAGCAGTTGGAACAGTAGATGTTCCAGCTCCTGCAACGTACTCTATGTTCTTTGGAACGTAGAAGTCAGATCCAGTAGCAGTAACATTCAAACGGTATGTAACAGAAGATTCTGTAACATTGTTTGCACCAGCTGTAGCACGGATGTTTGTAGGAGCAGAAACACTAGCAACAGTTGCAGAAGCACCCTGAATACGTAGAGTCATAGCGTCTCCAAGAGCTGAACCTACACGGTTTGTAGATGTAGTTCCAAGAGTGTTGTCCTGCATATCACGAATATCAGCATCGTCAAATGCGTATGATGTTGTTGTAGAGTCAACTCCCAACAATTCAGCCTTTACAGTTGTTCCGATTTGATATGTTGATCCTGTCAAAGCTTTTAGATTAGCCAAGATTGTAAATGTCTTGGTTGTATCCTTTGCAATAACATATTTCATGTTAGATGATGCTCCGAATGTAACAGCTTCTGTAGCAGAAGTAGTTGAAGAAGGTGAAACTGAATCAAGAGTGATTGTTCCATCTGTCAACTTCAAGTTTGAAACAACTTGAGATGTTGTAGCAATTGGCGTACCTGTAGCAGCACCTGTACATCCTGTGACAGGAGTGTTAAGAGCTGTACATACACTAGCCAATTGTGTTCCTGCAACAGTAATTTTTACTGGAAGAGAATTCAATGTAAGGTCTGATCCTTCAGCCTTTACAGTGAATTTTACCAATGCAATGTCGTTGGTGATGTTAGACTGGTCAACCTTGATAACTTTTGAAGTTGGGTTGGTTGCATCCAATGATACACGAGCCTTCAAAGTAGAAGAGCTAGAAAGACGAGCGAAATCGAAAGTCTTCAAAGCACCTACCAATGTAGAAGAAGTAAATGCAATTGGAGTATTAGTCAAGATTGCACCTGTAGCGTCAGTAAAGCGTACTGATGTTACAGCAATTCCCCATGTGTCGTTATTAGCGTCAGTAGTATCGATGCTGTCATTAGCTGTAACTTGAATTGTCAAGCGAGCCTTTGTACCAGCCTTGATAACTGCTCCTGAAAGAGGAACGTTTGTAGAGTAGATGTTTGATGATTCTGTGAATTCAGATCCCATTACAGATCCTACCATTTTTCCACCAAGCATAACGTCAGCCTTACTAAAGTAGCGCTTTGCAACTTTTGATCCTGTTGTACCAAAGTTCTTTACAGCAACACGAGTAGATGTCAAAGCGATGTCAGATCCTGAATCAGCTTCAACTTCCATTTCGTAAACAGTCTTCATTTGTCCTTCATATACAGTTTCACCTGCATATGATGACAATTCGCGAATGTTCTTGATGTCTCCTGCTCCTCCAGTCAAAGCTGTAGAAGTAGTTGTTGTAGTTGTAGTTGTAGTTGTATCTGTTGTAGCAGTAGTGTCTTCTGAATCTGAAGAGTCACAATCATTGATTGCAGCTGCAGTTATTGGACCTACCTTGCCGTCTACTGTCAAGTCTGCATCAGACTGGAAAGATTTAACAGCTGCAGTAGTCATACGTCCCCAACGACCGTCTACTGTTAGGTCAGCGCCACAAGCTTTGAGTCCTTTTTGTAGGGCCATGATTTTTGTTCTGCCTGAGCGTGCGTTTGTTGACATTACTTCTGCGTTTGCACCAAAAGCCAATGTAACAACGAGCAACCCAAGAGCGATTGAAGTGTTTTTAAACATATATTGTTTGAAATTAATAAATTAGATCTAATTAACTAATAAAATTACTGGTAAGAGTAATAATAATGTGAAATCCTATTCTATCAGCAGTCGACAAACATACTGAGTCCAATATTCATTCGATTTTATGTGCGTTCACATTTGGCATATACATATATTATATACGACAATGTGCCTATTATGTCTGGGCGGTGTATGCGTCAGATATAAAGGACACATCAGTCGCAACAATATCTGTTGTCTGCGAAATTGTGAATTCTCATAACGATGTTGATTCTGGTGATACCGTCCCATTCTGGACATTTGTGTCACCCATGGAAATACTACACATCAGTATCACTATTGACACTGTGTGAGTTTCGAACCTATTGAGATGTTAAAAATAGGATGTGAATCAGTTTGACCGAGGTCATACCGATACACTGTGCAATTATACGCTAATTTGCTACGGTACGCAAGTAATCTGCTATCCACAATGTGGATTACAAATTCCAGAAGGTACTCCTATGTAGACGTACTTGTTGATACTATCTGACACTGACTGTCACCTTTCTCCTAAAAATGAAACAACCCTAGGCCAAGACCACAAGGTATTGAGAATTAATAGTTAATGATTAAGAACCCATCCAATAACCCAAGACTCACCCACGCGTCCTACGGCGCTTTTCTCGAAAAATATACTCCTTTCAGTCGTTATTTTTCTTGTGAAGAGGGTTCGCTATGGGTTATTGGATAGGTTCTAAGAACCTGTACTAATTATATCACTCTGACACAGGGACGACTCTATACCTGTACTGCAGGTTCATAGTGAGACCAGCGCCTGTCTCCGATCCTCCGTATGTCGCCCGATTCCATCAGATCGAGGAGAGTGCGCTGGATCGATTTCTCGGAAACTCCTGTCACGGATTCTGCTATGTCTCGCATAGTTACCCTGCCATTATTTCGAATATAGGTCAGGATTTCGACACGTCGAGCGAGCGCAGAATTCGAAGGATTCGGCACCGCCTTTGTATTCAACTGAGGAGATTGGTGTGCTGATCTGGGATGGAGTACCTGGGATCTGTTTGGCTGAACTGTACCTTGTGGATGTGCGGATTCTGGCTTTTGTGGAGGAGGATTGTGGCTAGGAACATCAGAGAACACACTGTCATCAACAGATATATCCGACTCAAAGAGTGTTTGGATTGCGGTTTTTAGATGGGTGTCTTTTGGAATTATTGTACCTTCACTATCAGACAAATCATCCGTGGATGTCTGGATATACCGTATAATTTTGTGAATTTCTCGTTCTATCAAGAGGCCGTTTATCTGAGAAATCTGCTGTGTAGCGATCGCAATTGTAATCATGTCTAGCAATGTAGTAAGGGTTGTAATTGTGTCGTTTTTGTTTTTTTTATATGTCCTTATGAGGAATACTGCTCGTATAGAATCTTGTCTCATAGATTCTCTGAGTGGACTATTTTCTGGTAGATGCCTCGTCACCAAATGGACAGCTGTCGCGAGTTTCTTTGGTATGTCGTTTATAAATTGAATGTCTTGTGAAGAGTTTGTCTCATAAGAATTACGAATGTCTCTTATAGATTTTCTGAGGCTTTCTATGTCGTTTATATTGTCCTGGTTTTGTGTTTGAGGTGTCATAGCGAAGGCGAGGTTATTCTGATACTAGGATTGATGTCTGTTATTATATCTATAAAAGACAAATAAAGCAAGGTCCAGAAATTTCTACAAAAACCCTTGTACAGAAAGCATTTTGCAGCATTGTTCGTGTATATACCTTTTCCCGTTATTCCACAGAGCTGTATTGATATTCCGTGATATACTCTAGGTATCTATGGCAGGACCAGGACGACCCCGCAAAAAACCAATCGAACCAGATATCCAGGATATCGATCCGAGTCGCAAGCATATTATCGGTGCTGCTATTTGTAGTGGACTGGCTGGGTTTATCTATTTAACCCAGACACACCAAGCGGGCCTCCTCGGAGAATCAGTCGGATCTGCTACTGTGCAACTCCTCGGGAGTCACGGTATCATACTCCTGCCTCTGGCTCTGGTCGGTATTGCTGTAGGATGTATCGTCCACCGACATGATGGGCTTCCTGTGCGAATTCCAATCGGCATTGGGATGATCCTCGTTGGATACCTCTCTCTCCTCTCTGTGCTCAATCCGACAAATCTCTGGTCTGGTGTTTTGGGTTCACTGCTCGGTTCCCCTCTGTCTGTTTTGACCGGAGTATATGTAGGGTCTCTGATATCTGCGGGACTATTGGTCGGGGGTATTTCTCTCTTGCCTCGAGGTCTCGACACTATTGCCTATTTAGGAATCGGGTTCGAGTACATAATCAACGCATCTCTGAATGGTGTCGCGAATCTGTTCAAACGCAGTGAATCTGATGATACAAAAGAACCCGACGAAGAGTTCGAGGACGAAGAAGAAACCGTAGAGTCAAAGCCGGCTCTTCAAAAATCAGTTCCTACCACCACCTCTGAACCAAAAAAAATAGAATCCATGAAAGAAGACCCTGTTAGAGAAAAATCAGTGGCAGAACCGCGACTTGTTTCCCTGTCTTCACTGTATGTTCGTCCTTCTCTGTCACTATTATCACAAGGTTCCGGCAAAGCCAACCCAGGAGATCTAACCGCAAATGGGAATATGATTGTTTCTACTTTGGGGAATTTTGGTATTGTCGTCGCAATCGAAGACGTATCGACCGGACCTTCGATCACTCGCTATGCCCTGCGTCCTGCTGACGGACTCAAACTCTCTCGTATTTTACAACTGCGCAACGAACTCTCTCTCGCTCTCGCAGCACACCCGATCCGTATCGAAGCCCCAATCCCGGGAAAATCCCTCGTCGGAATCGAAATCCCCAACAAATCCATCGCAATGGTCGGACTCCGCAGTCTCGTGGAGGATGCTCATTTTGAAAATTCCCACGACCCGCTGACGGTTGCTCTCGGTCGAGGTGTATCCGGCAAGGCGTATTTCGCAAATATCGCAAAAATACCCCACCTCCTGATCGCAGGAACAACAGGATCTGGAAAATCTGTTACTGCTCACAATCTCATACTCTCGCTCCTCTATCGCAATGGACCTGATGCGGTGCGTCTGATGTTGGTCGATCCAAAACGAGTGGAGCTCACCCTCTATAACGGTATCCCCCACCTCCTCACCCCTGTTATCAAAGATGCAAAAAAAGCCATCATCGCACTACGCTGGGCAGCAAAAGAAATGGATAGACGCTATCAAACCCTGGAATCAGTAGGTGTCCGAGATATCGCCTCCTATCACAGCACTATCGTAGGTCCCGCCTACGAAAAAGCCAAAAAGCGTGGCGAAACAGAGAGTGCAGAATTACCAGAACGTATGCCCTATATCGTCATCCTCATCGATGAACTGGCAGATATTATGCAGGCATACCCACGAGAACTCGAGGCGGGTATTGTCCGACTGGCGCAGATGTCCCGTGCTGTGGGAATTCATTTGATTATTTCGACACAGCGACCTTCGGTCAACGTTATTACTGGCCTCATAAAGGCGAACATCCCTGGGCGATTGGCACTACGTGTTTCGTCCCAGATTGACTCTCGTACGATCCTAGATGCACCAGGGGCTGAATCCCTCCTGGGCAAGGGGGATATGCTATTCCTCGGTGAGGGCATGAACAAGCCCGAGCGTATCCAAGCTGCCTATGTAACCGAAGACGAGATTAAATCTATTGTAGCAAAAATCATTATGGATAACCGCGGGTTTCCACCTGATTATATTGAGCTCAGCGACTCTGTCGCTACAGAAGGGGCTATTGTTTCGGAGAATTTTGAATCAAATGGCTCTGACGAAGACGACAGTATGTACGAAGACGCAAAAGAACTCGTCATCAAGACCAAAATAGCCAGTACGAGCTTTATCCAGCGTAAACTCCGTGTAGGGTACTCACGTGCTGCACGATTGGTCGATCTACTCGAGGAGCGTGGTGTGATCGGTCCCGCGAACGGAGCAAAGCCCCGAGAATTACTCATAGGTAGTAGCGAACCAACAACAGAATCATATGCAGATACTTCAGACGACTCAGAATAAATGGCTTCTCATACGCACAATAGCAATCTATTGTTTGGTTGCGTTGTTGTGTATGTATACGGTTTCTCATTTCCGCATGTGGTGGCAAGGGCCCGGTATCACAATCCAAACTCCTTATGCAGGGTCACAGAGTTCCTATCCTATCATCCGAGTACGTGGATCAGTACAAAATCTGGCTCGCGTGTACGTAAATGGACTCTTGGTACCTATTTCCCTGTCCGAGAATACTTTTGTTACTGAGGTCGCACTACCAAAGGGCTACAGTACTATTGGAATAGCTGGATATACCCAATCTGGCAAACGGATATTTCAATCTATACCTATAGTCTATCGAGACGGCCCTATGATCGATCCTCGGTTGCAATTTTTAGCACCTACCAATATTGCAAGCCTATTATCAGGGAATAATCTGGCATTCAAATAAATTGGTGATATACTATCACCTATATGATAAAAAAAGCTAAAAAAACAACCACCCCCGTTGAATCAGAACCAGAATTATTGGAGACATTATCGATGAACGAAGACGGAGAAATCACTTCGGGTAAAGCCGGAAAAAAAGGCAAAACTAATGGAGACGAATTGTCAGACACAATTAAAATGATCCAAGCAAAATTTGGAGAAGGATCCATAATGAAACTCGGCGAAACAGGAAAAGTATCCGTCGGAGCTATTTCAACAGGATCCCTCGGTCTCGATGCTGCTCTCGGTATTGGTGGATTGCCTTGTGGGCGTATTATCGAAATCTTTGGACCAGAAAGTTCCGGGAAAACTACCCTCACCCTCCACGTAATCGCAGAAGCACAAAAAGCAGGTGGAATCTGTGCATTTATCGATGCAGAACACGCGATGGATCCAGACTATGCGAAAAAGCTCGGGGTTAGAACTGCTGATCTCCTCATCTCTCAGCCTGACAACGGAGAGCAGGCATTGGAGATATGTGAATCATTGGTACGAAGTGGCAAAA
Source organism: Candidatus Nomurabacteria bacterium (assembly GCA_031424015.1). Classification (GTDB taxonomy): domain Bacteria; phylum Patescibacteriota; class Minisyncoccia; order Phycocordibacterales; family UBA1006; genus JANPGR01. The sequence goes on along the minus strand of JANPGR010000057.1, from coordinate 3,008 downwards.
TCGACGTAGTTGTCATAGACTCGGTAGCGGCACTGACCCCTCGCGATGAAATCGAGGGAGATATGGGAGCACACCATGTAGGCAAACAAGCGCGACTGATGTCACAGGCATTGCGCAAACTGACCGCAATCGTAGCAAAATCAAAAACAATCGTCATATTCATCAACCAGATCCGTATGCAAATCGGAGTGATGTTCGGCAACCCAGAAACAACTCCAGGAGGAAAGGCTCTGAAATTCTATACTTCTGTCCGTATTGATATACGCAAAATCGCCCAAATCAAAAAAGGCGAAGAAATCGTAGGATCACGCACGCGTGTAAAAGTAGTAAAAAACAAGGTGGCAGCCCCATTCCGCCAAACAGAATTCGATATCCTCTACGGTGAAGGAATTTCTCGTGAGGGTGAACTCCTCGCACTCGGAGAGAAATACAAATTAGTGTCAAAGGCTGGGGCCTCCTATACCTACACAGACAGTAAGGGTGTAGATAATAAACTCGGTCGCGGATATGATGCAGCACGCACCTCCCTCAGGGAGAACAAAGATATCCAAAAAGACCTAACAAAACGCATTCGTGAAGAACTAACAAAAGAATATTCGAACTAATGGCCTAAAGAAAAAAGATTCAGGCCGGCCCCGTGGGCCGGCCTGAATCATATGATGGCGCCTAACGGCGCCCTTTTTCTGTACCTCGCAACTCGAGAGCCCAATACTCTATCCCCTGTTTCCTTTTGGTGGGACTTGTAGTCTGTGATAAAGTTTTTTATACTATATCTATATACCTTTATGAACACTCCCCACTCTATCCTGATTATCGAAGATGACGACTTTTTGCGTACCCTCGCATCCAACAAACTCACAAGCGTAGGATTTTCTGTATCTGTTGCTAGCGAAGGAGTATCCGGCCTGGCAAAGATCGAATCTGGCAATTATGACATCGTTATCCTGGACCTCCTGTTGCCTGGGATGGATGGATTTCATATCCTTGCAAAACTCAAAAACAGTGGGGTCTTGGAAAAACAAACGATTATCGTTTTTTCTAACCTCGGTACCCCCGAAGATATCAAAAATATCACAGAATATGGTATTAAACACTACATGATCAAATCTAGCTTTACCTTGGATGAGCTCGTAATGCGTATCAACGAGATATTATCAGAAAAATCCGGCACACCAATTGCAACCACCGTGACCAAACCAGCAGACATAGAATTCACCGCAGAGGAAAATGATGCTAATGATGTGCCACATAGTCCTGTGGTGTAATTCTATACCCTCCGCCTTCCTCCGAATCACCCCACCCCGACCCTCCCCTAAAAGCGGGAGGGAGATGCCGCCTACGGCGGCAGACAAATCACAAACCACCCCGCGTCCTGGTGGGACGCAAGCTCTGCATCATAAAACATAGTCGTTCGTACCCTCACTCCTTGTTTTACAGACCCTCCAAAGGAGGGGAATTGCCGCCTACGGCGGCACCCAACACCAACCGCCCTCCCCACAAACAGCACAAAAACCAGACAGAGAAAAAGCGTACAATCACTAAAGGAGTTGTATAAAAAAACCGCATCTACCTATAAGGATATAATGCGGTTTCAACAAAAAAGTATGTAAATTTGGTTAAGGCCTTTGGGGAACCAACGGAAATATCAAGGATGTTGGTCCTTGGTTCAGTGCCAAATAAAGGTTTGGTTCTCCTCCCTCTTTCTCAATAACCGATAAGTAATAGACTTTATTTGGTTTTTGAGAAAATTCCGCCAATTGTTCTGCTGTTATACTCTCATCCACCTCATCTATCTCCCCTATCTCTATCTTTAAAATAGTTATTTCTTTTTTTATTTTTAAAGTAATTATGGAGTAAATTTTTCCTCCCTCTTTCTGGAGGGGTGAAAAACTTACCGAGTTAAATTTTTGTGTTTTATCTTCTATAAAAATAGGATAGGTTTGCCCGCTCACCACGAAGGGAGCTGTGACAAAGAACAATACTACGAGCATTAATTTTTTTTTCATGTTTTTTAATTTTTATTTTTTATGCGATGATATTTCAGCAGGTTGACGAGGGGTTTGAGTTTTTTCAAAAAAGATTTTTTCAAATTTTTGGAGTCTTTCCCCCCAAATGAGAAGAAATCTTTCTTCCCAAAAAACGAGAACTTCAATAGGACTACCTGCCGCTTGAAACATTCTTTCTGCTTCGACTCCTCCCCGGGTAGAGACGTGGATCATTTCTTTTGTGTTTTTCATCAAGTCAGTCCGGATCCCCGTCGGGGTTGCACTGTCCTGAGTTACGTACAAGAAACAAATCTCGTACGAACCACTGTAAATAATTTGCCCGCTCACCAATGTGGGAGCTGCGACAAAAAGAACTAATACTGAAAAAATAATTTTTTTCATTACGATCGGTTTTTTAACTTTGCATGTGTAATTTTAATGCCACACAGTACAAAGTTTTGTTAATTAATTATGTTAAAAAAATGTCTTTCATCAACTTAACCTATTGTGGATAAAAAGTCAAGCTTTTTTCCTTAATTCATTATTTCCCTTTCTATTCGACTATGTTTACTTTGACAAAAGATTTTATTGTGTTATGGTAAAAATCCAGTAATATCACTGGGGAACCATCTAAAGTAAAAGATTTTGAAAAAAGTATTATTCTGTTTTTTGTTTGTCACAGCTTCCACACTGGTGAGCGGGCAAACAGACAGTTTTTGGAAAGCGTACGACGCTCCTTTCCAGCGTTTGGGCCCTTGTTGTCTAACCGAAAAAGGGGTGAAAATCCCCTGCTCCAGCGTCGGAGCAAGATTCCAATTCATAAATACGGACCTAGTCCGTATCTGGATTGAAATCCCCGACTCCCCAAAAGGGGGTTGGTTGTGCTCTGTAGAAAACCACCAACTTTTGATATAATAGACTCATATGAAAACCTCCAAATCACCCAACACGGTGGCTAAGGTAGCATACTATCTAGCCCAACAATCACTACCGGTATACACGCATCAGTTTTCCCCCAAAGTA
>JANPGR010000056.1:0-2359 GCA_031424015.1 Candidatus Nomurabacteria bacterium | reverse complement strand
ATGTTTTTTTTTTTTTTATTGTAAACATTTCTTTTTTCGTAAAAATATTCTTTTTTGCCGAAACTCCTATTCTAAATCAGCTATCCCTATTCCCTTTTTCAAACATTTCGAGTATAATTACAGCATATGAAAACAAAAACCCTACTCATAGCGCTCGCTATTTTAATAATTGCTCTTTTTGGAGTCCAAAAAATAGTGACCAACACGCACAATGCGAAACCTCATATTCTAGACGCACTTGCTCAGTGTATCAAAGATAGCGGAGCAAAATTCTATGGACACTATCAGTGTTCTCATTGTAAAAACCAAAAGAACCTCTTTGACACTGCTCAAAAAAATCTTCCTTATATAGAATGTGGGATCCTCGGCAGATCAATGGGCGATGGTCAGGCTGATGTATGTGAAAACCTAACGATACCTGGACTTCCTCGTATCCAAGGCTACCCTACCTGGGTATTCGCTGATAATTCTGTAGAAACAGGAGAAATGTCTGTAGCAAAACTAGCAGAAAAGACTTCTTGTTCAGTACCTGCAGAATATGTTGCACCTGAATCAGACGAACCTGCAATCACCGTTACCCCAGTAACTGAACCAGTATCAACCACTACGCCATCACCTACAGAATCTGTACAAACAGGCGAAGTAGTGCCGACAGCAACCATAACTCCAGCAAAAAACTAACACAGATAGTATGAATATAGAAATTCTCTTTAAGGTCACCAATATCATGGTAGGATCAGGGGTATTACTAGGGCTGATCGGTGCGACGCTGCTCTATTATTTTTCACTAAAACGCACCCTACCAGATTGGATATTTCATACAATACTCATTATATTTTCCTTGGGAGTTTTTATCTTGCCTCAGGTGTATGAACAAATTTTTGGGCTACCGCCTTGTTATCTGTGTTGGTTACAGCGTATTTGTACCTGGCCTGTCGCAATACTGACGCCCCTCGCTATCTATCGCAAGCAACTAAAACTACTCATTCCTTATTTTTCAATCCTTCTCTCTCTCGGTACTGTTATCGGTCTGTATCACTATTCCCTTCAGTTCGGGGTTGCACCGGTCACGATCGCCTGCGGTGCAGTAGGTCAGTCTGTTTCTTGTGGAGGTATCGAGGTTCTGGTATTTGACTTTTTAACTATTCCTCTGATGGCTGTGATCGCGAATGTTTCTGTGTTACTGGTTTACAAGGCGTATACCAAAAAATAGAATAGAGTTATTATCGACAGAGCCGAGTTTTGCAGACTTGGAAGAATGATTTGGGTATTTGTGGGGTGTATTAATAAGGAATACACAAAAATACTGTAGGTTTTTTAAAGGCGAACAGTAGTTCTCTTTCTATTTCAACGCAAAACACACCAAGTTGTAGCAAGTTCTCACGTAAAACTCAATCAATTCACGTGAATTGGTAGAACCAAACATGCGAAATTCAATCGTACCATATTTTGATATACGTATCAGAGGGCGATAACTCTTCAGATCATGTAATAAATCTTTGTCTTTGATATGCTCATAAAATTCCTCCCAACTAGAAAACGAATCAACAGACCAATCTGTAAAATGCTGAATTAATTCTATACGCTCGCGATTACTATTGTCTCCAATTGACAATAAATACTCCTGTACTGTTTCATTGGATAATTTTTTATGTACACGTAGGGCTTCGTCATGATCTGCTAGCCCTATATGGATATGAATTCCACCTGTTCTACGTGCTGCATCCAACAATTCATCGGATTCATTTTGTACTATCGTTTCATATCTACCTGTCGGATCTGGATATACCGCATCAGGGAGATCCTGCGGCGCTACCTCATATGCTAGTAATTGCACGTTGAATTTAGATTCAATCATAGATTTGCTAATATCCATAGTTATAATAGTGTCTGATATACTCTCAAAAGGAGCAGGTCCTATGGTTTGTTCTAATGCACAAGCAGAAAATTCATGTGTCCATGTTGTTGGAAATTCTATACCGGAAATCTGCTGCAGTATTTCATCTGCAATAGGCAAAAATTCACCATTCCTGGTGATGTACAGTTCACGCTCGATACCGATGTGGAGCCTGTATTCAGGGTTGAAATTAAATTGTTTTTTAAAAGTATCAAAAGGCATAGTGTAAAGTACATTTCTACCATGTAAAAATATTTTTGTATAGGTTTATTTTGATACCTATGGGGATAACAATAACTAAGTTTGGATAAGGGTGTCAGGTATGCTCTGTAGAAAACCTCACTTAGCCCAAACAATCATAATATTATGAGTCAGTACTTTGAGGCTCATTTCTCTACACTGACTCCAATAAGACTTTGCTGATAGTTCAGATCCTAGATTTCTCTTGATCATACTGTTTAC
>JANPGR010000055.1:0-1988 GCA_031424015.1 Candidatus Nomurabacteria bacterium | reverse complement strand
GGCCTTTTGTATTCCTTTTACATTTCTTTTTCCGATTCTATTGCTGTTTTAACTCGCTAACCTGATCTAACTTTGCATTCATGGTGATTTTCACCTTGAATAGATTAGAAATCAGTTTGTCTTTGAGGGTTCCGATGATATTCGAACCATAATTCACGCCGAATTTAGTACGATTGATAGAGAATCTATTTGAAGTAGCATTGATAACTCCATCTTTTTCTGTAATTGTCGCATTAAAGGCAACTGGAATTGTCTTGTCTTTAATGGTTAATTTACCTACTACTCGATACGTATTTTTCTTTACATTCAGAGGTTTTACGCTTGTGAGAGCGAATTTTGCTTCGGGATATTTTGCAACATCAAAGAAATCCGCAGATTTGAGGTGGGTCTCAAGTCTAGTCTTTGTCTCTCCTGAGAGGTCGACGGATACAACTCCTGTCATATTTATCACAGCAGAACCGTCTACGATTTTACCTTTTGTGACGGTTAGATTTCCCCCGCTCACAGGAACAGTTCCGTTGTGTCCACCTCCTACCTTTGTAGCTGACCATTCAATAACAGAAGTTGCAGGGTCAACAGTATAACTTCCCGAAGTCAATCCAGCAGCCAACGCAGCAACAGGACTGAATGATAGAGCTATAACAGCAGCTGTTGATATAATTGAATAGAATGATATTTTGTTCATAGAGATATATTTTATAATTAGATGATAATACTATACCAGTAGTTACTTGGTATTAGGCATATAGTGTATCACACTTCTTTTTTGATTTGCAAGTCATATGTAATAGGGCTTCCGCGTTATTCTTCAAAAAACCTATCGCAGGCGATATACATTTACAGAATTATTAGCAAAAAGGTTATCTATCGCCGAGATGAGCGCTGTGATGCGTGTTTTTGGAAGGTAACGTGGAAGTTCTACAAAAATCAAATAACCCTGGGAGGTCTCTGTAGTATCGAAGTATCTCTCTACACATTGATGTGCTAGAATATACACCATATGAATACATTGATTTTTCTCGACACCGAAACAACCGGTAATACTACTTCTGACAGATTGTGCCAACTGTGTTACCGAGTATGGAATGGCGAAACCTTGTCTACTGAATTAAACGAGCTCTATCTGCCTCCCTGCCCAATCTCTGTTGCCTCCCAGGCAGTCCATCATATCAGACCCATAATGGTCGCAGACAAACCAGAATTCCAAAAATCAAAAAACTATTCAGAAATAAAAAGCCTTCTCGAAAATTCCAGCTCTGTTTTGATAGCGCACAATGCACCGTTTGATATGCAAATGCTAGCATTCGAAGACATCTTTCCAAAACAATTCATCGACACGCTGAAGATAGTCCGCTATATCGACCCTGATATGGAAATCGAGCGACACAATCTGCAATACCTGCGATACTATCTGAACATCGACGATATGTTGCCAACTGGTACTGTTATTGACGCACATGATGCTCTCGGTGACGTACTAGTACTGGAACACATCTATCATTACCTCTTTACAGAATTTGCAAAGCTCCACCCCGATCTAACACCTGATCAGATTATTACTGAACTGGTGCGAATTTCCAGTCTGCCGACATTTATTGGCAAAATCACCTTTGGTAAATACGCGGGGTCGTTGGTGCGCGATTTGGCAGATCGTGACCGCGGATACCTAGAATGGCTGTTGAATGCAAAACTGAAAAACGCCGAAGAAGGCCAAAACGAAGAAGACTGGATTTACACACTGCGATCTGCGTTAGGATTGCGTCAGAGCTAATGGTGGTTTTTATGGCCGGCCCCCTACGGGGGGCCGGCCAATTTCATATAAAAAACCCTGAACGCTACCCCGCCCTCCTTAATAGCTCATTAGAAAAGGTTACCCAAACCTACCCTCTAATGATCTCCTACGATTCTCTGTTAGTATATCATATTTCATCTTCCTCAGCTTCTCGACAAGAAGTTTAGGGTTGTATTTCTCTCTATCTTCTAGTAAT
>JANPGR010000054.1:0-12411 GCA_031424015.1 Candidatus Nomurabacteria bacterium | reverse complement strand
GGGGGGGCCCCCCCGATTCTCCTTACCTTATCAACAATCTATGGGGGTCTATGCAATACAATTGCTTTTTACCTCTATGTGTGGTAGATTTACCCTTGGTACCCTTGATCTGGATATTCTCGCGAGAGCCTGGCCTAAATGGTCAGAAATTCACGAAATTATGCATGATATCAGGTACTGGTAACATCTCTGTCGTAATCAGGTGTAACCATTAATCATAGATAATACGAGGTTTGTTTGTATCCTATTTTTATGGCGATATAACATTCCTATTCATTTTTGCATGGCAAAAACTTCTGTATTAGCTCGTAACCAGAAACGTGTTACTCTCGCGGCTAGATTCGCCGAGAAACGCGCAGCTGCACGAGCATCAATGGACCAAGAGGCTCTCCAAAAATTGCCTCGCAACTCCAGTCCAGTTCGTATTAAAAATCGTTGTTTTGCCACTGGTCGTGGGCGAGGCTATATGAGAGATTTCGGTCTTTCTCGCATTAAATTTCGCGAATTAGCTGTCGAAGGGAAAATTCCTGGAGTCAGAAAATCGTCTTGGTAATATGAATCCACTAGCAAACATGTTGATCGCGATCAAAAATGCAGGATACGCACACAAGTCAGAAACGACTTTGCCGTATTCAGCGTTCAAACACGCGGTTGCACGCGCACTCCATACCGCTGGTTACATTACTTCTTTTGAGAAACGTTCTCGTGAAAAAGGAGGTGATGTACTCATTGTTGGTATAGCTTTCCGAGAAGACGGTCGTACTCCTCGTATTACTGATGTTCAACACATTTCAAAGCCTTCACGTCGCGTGTATGGTGCTGCTACCCAAATGCGCACAATACGCCAAGGTTTTGGTCATATTTTTGTTACTACCCCAAAAGGTATAATGACTTCGACCGAAGCAAAGAAGGCACACGTCGGTGGTGAATTATTGTTCGAAATCTGGTAATTATATGAGTAGAATTTCTAAACAACCAATCGTTATTCCAGCAGGAGTAACTGTAGCTCGTAATGGAGAAATGATTACCGTAACAGGTACTCGTGGGTCTCTGACTCGCCCATTCAAAGATGACATTTCTATCGAAATCACACCTACAGAAATCCAAGTTTCTGACACGACACACTCAATCTTTACCAAAGCTCTCGTAGGTACTTATGCTGCACATCTAAAAAATATGATAGCAGGAGTAACCTCAGGATTTGAAAAGAAATTGATATTGGAAGGAGTTGGATTCAAAGTAGCTGTAAATGGCAACGATATTGATATGGCTCTCGGATTCTCTCATCCAGTAAAAGTTGCTGTCCCAACAGGGTTAACAGCAACTGCTGAAAAAAACCTCATTACTATTTCTGGTGTCGACAAAGAAATCGTAGGAAGATTCTCTGCATACTTGCGTTCACTCAAGAAGCCAGAACCTTATAAAGGTAAGGGTATGCGTTATGAGAAAGAAATTATTCGTCGTAAGGAAGGCAAGAGAAATGCATAATACGTATGAATCAATCACAATCACAAAAACGAGTCAGGAGGCACGCAGCGATACGCAGTCGTGTTTCTGGTACGGCAGAGCGTCCACGTCTCGCAGTATTCAGATCAAATCAGTATATCTATGCTCAGCTTATTGATGACACAACAGGTCAGACATTGGTTTCTGCTTCTGATTTGGCATTGGACCTCAAAGGTACAAAATCAGAGAGAGCAAAATCTGTAGGTGCAGCTATTGCAGAAGCAGCAAAAAAGATCAATATTACAACAGTTGTATTCGATCGTGGAGGATTTAAATATACAGGTCGAGTGCAGTCAGTCGCAACAGGAGCTCGCGAAGCGGGACTCTCATTCTAATTCTATGGAACCAACACAAACAACAGAACCAACAAACACAGCACCAGTTGCAAGCGACGCTACGGCGGTAGCTAATACTACTGATGCTGCAGGCAATAGAAAAGTATCATTCCCTCGCCGTCCAGCTGGAGCAAATGGTCCAGTACGTCGTGGAGCGCCACGCGCAGGTGGAACAGGTTCGGCAGGAGGTTCTCGAGGTGGAGCAGCAGGAGGACGTGGTGGACGTGATTCACGCGGCCCACGCCGTGAAGTAGTAAAACCAGAATACGAACAAAAAACGATTCTCGTACGTCGTGTTACTCGTGTGGTAACAGGAGGGCGACGTTTCGCATTTTCTGTTGCGATCGTTATCGGTAACCGTGCTGGATCAGTCGGTGTCGGTATCGGCAAGGCAGGAGACACAGGGGCAGCTATTCAAAAAGCATTTACCGATGCAAAAAAGAATATGATCAAAGTTCCTCTCACCAAAACAAATTCAATTCCTCATATCGTAAATGCAAAGTCTTCTTCTGCTCGATGTATGATCACTCCAAACTTTGGAAAAGGTTTAGTAGCTGGTTCATCTCTCCGAACAGTATTGGAATTGGCAGGTATTACTGATGTGAGTGCAAAGATTTTTTCTCGTAGTCGAAATAAATTGAACAATGCGCGTGCAGCTGTTGCAGCCCTGCGTACCTTAAAATCATAATATGAATCTTTCTCAACTCAAAAAATCCAACCCAAACAAGCCCAGCGATCGCATTGGACGTGGTGGCAAGAGAGGAAAAACTTCAGGACGTGGTACTAAGGGTCAGTATGCCCACGGTGGACACGGAGTTCGTACCCAGATCCGTGACGAAATCCGTCGTCTACCAAAATTGCGTGGACGCGGAATGAATCTGAACAAGCAAATCGGACCAGACACTATCACAATCAACTTGAACAAGCTCGACGCTGTCACAGAAAAGGGAACAGTAGTTACTTTTGCTTGGCTCAAGAATATGAAAATGGTCCCAAAGATCTGGAAAAGTTCAGAATCAGTAAAAGTTCTCGCTTTTGGAGAAATCACAAAAGCAATCACAGTCCAAGGTATTCCAGTATCAACTGCAGCTCGCGAAAAAATTACTAAACTAGGAGGTTCTGTGGTATAGTAGATTCATATGAAATCTCTCTTTACTAAGCTCAAACTCATTTGGACAGAACGCGATATTCGCGAAAAAGTTTTAACTGTGTTTGGAATTATGCTGTTGTATCGTTTGTTTGCTGCGGTGCCTCTCCCGGGGGTCAACAAGGTAATCCTCGATCAACTCATCAATACCAATCAGTTCTTTGGATTTTTGAATATATTTTCTGGCGGTGGAATATCGACATTGTCACTCGTGATGATGGGGGTGGGTCCGTATATTACTGGGTCTATCATTATGCAGCTTTTGACCGTGATGTATAAACCTCTCAAGGATATGTACCACGAAGAAGGCCAGGCAGGACGCAACAAATTTAACAAAATTTCACGCTTTATCACTCTGCCTATTGCAGCACTCCAAGCATTTGGACTTTTGACACTCTTGCAGCGTCAACAAGTTCTGATGAGTACAGGTACTTTTGACTTTGTCACCCAGATGATACTTATTATCGCTGGATGTTATATAGCACTCTGGCTCGGAGAGCGTATTTCTGAATCAGGAATTGGGAGTGGAGTGTCGTTGATCATATTCGCAGGAATAGTCTCGTCAATGCCATCCCGGATAAAGACGTTCTTTGCAGAGTATAGTCTCGTGCAACTGCCAACATATATTGCTTATATATTGATTGCATTATTGTTGATAGGCTTGGTCGTATATATCACCGAAGCAGAACGCAAGGTACCAGTAGTGTATACTCGACAGACGCGAGGAGGTTCATCTTATGGTGACGTATCGAGCCATATTCCTTTTCGACTCAATCAGGCAGGGGTTATGCCGGTAATCTTTGCGGTGTCACTCCTCTTGTTCCCTCAGTTGCTCGGTAATTACCTTACTACAGCGACTAATGTGAACCTGCACGCTTCAGGGAAGGCTATATTGGATTTCCTCAATAATCCATGGTGGTACGGTTCCATATACTTTGTATTAGTGGTTGTTTTTACCTATTTCTACACAGCTATTACCGTAGAACCTCACACGATGGCAGAAAACCTCCACAAAAATGGCGCATTTATCCCAGGAGTTAGACCAGGTGAACACACAGAGCAATATATCGGCACTATGGTATCACGTATTACTCTGGTTGGAGCTCTATTCCTCGGATTCATTGCTATTATCCCAACAATTATCCAGGGTGTCACAGGTATCACGAGTATCGGAATAGGTGGAACGAGTATTCTGATCGTTGTATCCGTTGTGATCGATCTGGCTAAAAAATTAGATGCTCTCGTGTCGACGAGACAATATGAATAACTTGCTTTTTTTCTAGTTTTATAGTAGTTTTGAGAGTACAAACACAAGATATGCCAACAATAAATCAACTCATTCGTAAACCTCGTAAAGACGTGATCACAAAGACTCGTGTGCCAGCATTGAACACAGGTTTTGACACTCTTCACAAAAAGCGTACCTCGTACCCATCTCCATTCAAACGAGGTGTATGTACAAAGGTTACCACAACAACACCAAAGAAACCGAACTCTGCTGTCCGAAAGATTGCACGTGTGCGTCTGACCAATGGTATGGAGGTTACTGCCTACATTCCAGGTATGGGGCACAAATTACAGGAACACTCAGTAGTACAGATCCGTGGTGGACGTGTAAAGGACCTTATTGGGGTACAGTATACCATTGTCCGTGGTCGATTTGACGCAACACCAGTAGACAAGAGGTCAAACTCTCGTTCTAAATATGGTGCAAAGCGTCCAAAAGCAGGAGCAGTAGTTGCTTCTAAGAAAAAATAATCATATGCGTAGACCTATAAACCGACCAGCATTGCCAGGCCCAGATGCACGTTACAATTCTCCACGTGTTGGACGATTGATAACCTATGTTATGTGGGATGGCAAAAAGACCATAGCAGAAAAAATCGTATACAAGGCGATGGAACTCATTGCAGAAATGACAAAGATGGATCCACTCGAAGTATTCGATCTCGCTATGAAGAACGCGAGCCCAATGGTAGAGGTACGTTCACGCCGTGTAGGTGGTGCAAACTACCAGATTCCTCACGAAGTTCGTCCTGATCGACGTACTCAGCGTGCGCTCCGTTGGATAGTAGATGCAGCTCGCAAGGGTTCATCAAATACTATGTCAGAGAGACTCGCAAAGGAAATCGTTGCAGCGAGTAAGAACGAAGGACCAGCAGTGAAAAAGCGTGAAGATACTCACAAGATGGCAGATGCTAACAAAGCATTCGCACACCTTGCTTGGTAATAATCCACAATCAACAAAACCACCCGAAAGGGTGGTTTTGTTATACTGCTTGTTAGGGTTCAGCTACTATTTGTACACTCTCACAATTTTGTTCGGGGTGGTCTGACCGCGGATGATCATTACCTGTTTTCGGGGGATCGACAGATAGGTGGCGATTTGGGCGAGGACGGACAGGTTCGCACTGCCTGCGCGTGCGGGTAGGGTGGTTGTGATATCCAGTTTGTAGGCAGATTTCTCTGTAATACTGTCAGCTCCCATTAAAAGCCTATCCCCATAGACACCAGCCTTTTACAAAAGAACACAAGGCTTTTACGATTTGAAACTGGATATTTCTCGTAAAAACACACAAATACTCATTCTCTGTACTGATAGTACAGTTCATTCGTATTTCTGTATTTTTCCTTCGAAATCTCTCTGTTTCAAATTCGTAATCCCTATTGGGATAGGCTCTATGCAAATACACGTACGTGGTAGTCAGTATAAGGGGTTTGGGGCATAGTTATTTGGTGCTTAGCCTATAATTCTCTGTATCCATAACCCTATAAATGCTCCTATGGTAATAAAAATGAGTGAGGTAAATGATATTTCGCTTATGCCAAAGAGTGTCGGAATCAGTCCTCCGAGCGTCATACCGATAGAGATTGCGACCCATGGAGATGAATTCATAGTTGTGTTTATTGTAGCATAGTTGGGCCGGTTTTGCCGTAGGCAAAACCGGCCAAAATATTCCCAAAACCAGCAGATGACTTTTTCGGATTCAGATATAGCTAACACAAAACAAACACACAGATTTTGAAATTCTGCAAAACTCGTATTCTTATATAGAAACAAGGAATACTCAAACAGTTTCGAATTCCAAAACCTATGTATTTGTTTTGAGATGACTATACCAGCAACTAACGTCTTTTACATCTTTATGGTATGATATTCCCATATGACCCAATCAGAGGCGCTGAACATCCTAAAAACAGGGGCAAATGTATTTTTGACCGGAGAGCCAGGGAGTGGTAAAACCTATACGATCAATCAGTATATCGAACACTTGCGGAATTGCGGAGTCGAGCCTGCAGTGACCGCATCGACAGGTATCGCTGCGACTCATATCGGCGGGATGACGATCCATTCGTGGAGTGGGGTCGGAGTGCGGAATTATTTGTCAGAAATGGATTTGGATATCATCGCAACAAACGAACCACTAACCAAACGTCTGACTCGGACAAACATACTCATCATTGATGAAATTTCGATGTTGTCGGCGAATACTCTCGATATGATCGACGTGATCTGTAGGACGGTCAGACGCAAACCAGAGGCATTCGGTGGAATGCAGGTCATCCTGGTCGGAGATTTTTTCCAGTTGCCACCGATATCTCGGGATACAAATACGACAGCATTCGCATTTCGTGCCAATGTATGGCGCGAGGCAAAATTCGTAACGTGCTATCTGACAGAACAACACCGTCAGGCAGATACAGAATTCTTGTCTCTATTGGGCGCGATACGATCAGGTGAATTGGATCAGATCCATTTCGAATTATTGCAATCTCGTATCAATGCAAAACAACATGCAAAAGTCGCAACACATCTGTATTCACATAATGCAGATGTCGATAAACTCAATGACAGAGAACTGGAAAAGATCCAATCAAAAGCAGTCCTCTACACTATGACAGGAAAAGGTACAAAGAGCGTCGTTGAGGGATTGAAAAAAGGGTGTCTCTCGCCAGAGGTATTAATCCTCAAAGAAGGCGCAACAGTAATGTGTACGAAAAATAATTCACTCGTAGGGTATATGAATGGGACACTCGGTACCGTGACTGGATTCGTACCCGATACAAAATATCCCATAATCAAAACTCACGACGGAGAGAAAATCGTCATAGAACCAGCAGAATGGGTCATCGAATCCGATGGCAAAATTCGCGGACTCATCACACAGATACCGCTGCGGCTGGCTTGGGCGATTACGGTGCACAAGAGTCAGGGAATGAGCATGGATAGTGCGCGAATAGATTTGTCATCCGCATTCGAATACGGTCAGGGGTATGTAGCCCTGTCCCGCGTGAGGTCAATCGAGGGGCTCCAGTTGGTTGGATACAATGAAACCGCACTCAGGGTCCACCCCGAAGTCTCGTCAGTAGACAGCATGTTCCGAGAGAGGTCCAGGCATGCAGTGCATACGTTCGGTGCACTGTCAGAGCCTGATATGATGAAAATGCATCAGAGGTTTATCACCGCTGTTGGTGGCGTCTGGCCCAAAGAAGGCGAGACGAGAGTGAGAACAAAAGCAAAATTGAACACAAAGAGTCCAAAAGGAACAACGTATGAAGAGACTTACATTCTCCTCAAAGAGGGAAATTCAGTAGATACGATTGCCGAAAAGAGAGGGCTAAAAGCAGAAACCATATTGAGTCATATAGAAAAAATGATAGAAACAAAACTTTTATCAAAAGATATTTCAGACAAACTCTTTTCTGAATCACAAAAACAAGAATTACAACCACTCATCGAATATATGAAAACCGAGGATTCGAGTAGTTTATCAGCGATAAAAACACTATTCGAAGACGCATATTCGTACCTAGATTTGCGCATTGCGAGAATTCTATCAAAACTGTAATAAATATTTGTATGAATGAAATGATGATGAGCAGAGTCTATACCTTTGAACCGATAAAAGAATTCACACCCAAAGAACAAGAACAAGTGGATGATATTATCAGGTATTTAGATTCGCATGATGTAAATCATATAGAAAGAGTAATAAGTAAAGAAGGTGTATATAGTTTTCACGATGAATCCTATGATGAATTTTATCGGAGGTATTTCAGCGATAAACCCAAAGATAAAAATCTACCACAAGCTCTCGTGAAATTACTAGCAAACAACCCAGAAGAACCAATGGCAAAACCGGGAACGTATAGCCTGTCGGATAGACAGCTGTTGGATCTGTATCGAGAATGTTCTAAAAAACATAACCATAATAAAACCAGAACTATGCTGGAGCTGGTGAATTTTGTACGAGAATTGTATGGTATTAAACCCACAAACAAGGATCCGATCAATACTGTAAAGTAGCGAGTCTCTTGGTTCATTTTTACCCAAAATAGTGTATACTGGCACTATATGATCGTAACACGTTTTGCCCCATCTCCGACAGGGTATCTGCATGCTGGCAATTATAGAACGGCAGTTTTTGCTTATTTATATGCTCGTAAGAATAACGGAAAGTTTATCCTGCGTATTGAGGATACTGACAGAGCCCGTTTTGACCAGAAATATCAAGATAATATTCTCGAGAGTCTATCTTGGCTCGGCCTTGAATATGATGAGTTATATATACAGTCACAGAGGCACGCACGGCATACAGAGTTGATGCAGAAACTCGTCGACGAGGATAAAGCCTATATATCTCACGAAGAAGCAAAGGACGGTAGTGGCACTGTGAAGCAAATCGTGCGATTTCGTAATCCGGGGACCATCGTAACTTTTCATGACATTATTCGTGGAGACATTACCGTTGACACTACAGATTTAGGGGATTTTGTTATTGGGAGATCTATTACAGAGCCACTCTTTCATTTTGCTGTAGTTGTTGATGATTCTGATGCTGGTGTGACTCATGTCGTGCGTGGTGATGATCACATAGCGAATACACCTCGTCAAATTCTAATAGCTCGAGCTCTGGGCGCGACTGAATTCCAATTTGCTCATTTACCCCTTGTTTTTGGTTTAGATAAACAAAAACTCTCAAAGAGGCGCGGCGCAAAAGCCCTAACTGAATACAGAGACGAAGGCTATTTAGCTGACGCTGTGCTTAATTTTATGATATCTATGGGTTGGAATATTGGTGAGGGGGGTGAACAAGAGATTTTCTCAAAAAAAGACCTATGTAAGGTGTTCTCCCTGGAGAGAGTACAAAAATCTCCCGCGATATTCAATCCAGAAAAACTTGATTGGTTCAATCGTGAATATATCAAACAGCTCTCAGAGACGGACCAGCTCGACGCAGTGCGCCCGTATGTACAGAGTCTGTCCGGGTTTGATGAAAATATATTTCAAAAATGTTTACCACTGATTATTGAACGTGTCACCAAATGGTCTGATGTACAGACAATGGTCAATACAAATGATATTCAATACTATTTTACCGATCCTGTTGTATCTAATGATCTGTTGACTGCAAAGGGTACAGAGATAGGAGAGTGTAAAAAGCACCTCACAGCAATCAGTGAACTATTGCAGAGTTATACAGGCGAGTGGAACACTGATTCGATCAAATCTCTGATCATGCCGTATGCTGACGAACAGGGGCGTGGAGCAGTTCTCTGGCCGCTACGATGTGCACTATCAGGTCGCGAGAAATCGCCCGATCCCTTTACTTTGATTTCTGTATTGGGATCTGAAAGCGTTTTTCGTAGAATAAACAGTAGTATTCAATAATGCTAGCTATGCACCTCATTTTATTTCTCGGGAATCCTGGATCGGAATATACACACACTCGTCACAACGCAGGGTGGATCGTGTGTGATGAGCTATTCGCATCGCAAACGTGGACCATGGACAAATACGCGAATGCAGAGGTGGCAGAGCTGCAGATTGAGAATGAGGCGGTTTTGCTGGCAAAACCGCACACCTTTATGAATAATTCTGGCGAATCAGCAAAATATCTGACCCAGAAATACGAAATCTCACCTGACCGTGTTATTGTCGTATATGATGATATTGATATTCCTGTTGGTGGAGTAAAGGTTTCTGCAACAGGGCAGAGCAATCACAATGGAATACTATCGCTGATTCGCAGTCTAAAGACAGAGGAATTCATCCGTATTCGTGTTGGAATCGGTGGAGGTAATGGCCCACTGCGTGATTATGTGTTGGGCCGGCTAACCCTGGACGAGGAGATCACATTGCAGAATACCGCACTCGGAATCCAAAAAATCCTGGAAAGTATCGTGACGATCGGTGTCGCCCTCACGCAAAACAATCTGAAAAAGATACTTGACAAGTAAAGAGAGAGAGAGAGAGAGTAGTCTCGAGGGAGAAGAAATAAGATTTTTTACTTTTTAAAAATTCAATTTCAAATGAATCTTTTTATATTTGTATGTTTACTTTTTGTAAGCCTCACCCATAATCACGCTGAATCACTCACTCGAAAAAATCCTCACATAGGTTTTTTTCTCCACTTTGGATTTGCCAGTTCATGGTTCATATGGGCTGGATCTTTTGGTGATACCAAGATGCTCCTGTATGGGTTAATCCCCGTAATTTTTGAATTGTGGAAATGTTTCAAGGCTTTAAGAAAGTTTTCCTCAATGTAAAAAAAGTTTGCAAGCTCCAGGGCTTGCAAACTTTTTCTTTTTGTATTTTCCAATGTTCCAGTCCCGAGTATCGAATTACTTTCGATCGCCTACATATGACAATGCCATACGTTGATCTTTTGGTTCGAATACGGTGATCTTGAATTGGTAGGATTTTCCGAGTTCGAGGTTTTTCTTTAGCTCTTCTTCTGTTTTGAAATCAGAATTGTGAACGAGTCCTGATACACCTTCTTGGATTGATACCAATGCTCCGTGCTTGTTCATACGGATTACTACTCCTGCGACAGTATCATCTTTTTTGAATTGGTTTGCAGCGTTCTTCCAAGGGTTGTTTTTCAGAGCCTTGATAGACAGACTGATTTTACCATCCTTGATTTCGATGATACGAGCGCGGATTTTTTCTCCTACTTTGAATAGCTTGCGAGGATCCTCGACCAATGCCCAGTCGATTTCTGAAATATGTACGAGTCCTTCGAGGCCGTCTTCAATTTTCAAGAATACTCCAAAGTCTACGATTCCACTGACAGTCGTGTCCACGTCATCACCAACGGTGTAGCGCATCAACATGTCAGCCTTTTCTGCTGGAACGATACCTTTTTCAGAGAATATCAGTTTGCCTTCTTTTGCGTTGCTAGAAATGATCGTAACGGTGATGTTTTTGCCAGCCAGTTTCTTGAGCTCTTTTAGGATGTTGTCCTTGTTGCCATCACTGACGTTTGGATAATTAGTCTCTGACAACTGAGAAGCAGGCAAGAATCCCTCGACACCTTGCCACTCGATGATGAGTCCACCTTTGTTAGCAGCCTTGATAGGTAATATAAATGAAGTTTTCTGGCGAACAGCTTCGTCTGCTTCTTTCCAGATGATTGCCTGGCGAGCCTCCTTGAGAGAGAGTTCGATATAGCCGTCTTCGTTTTCTGTCTCGACAACCTTTGCTTTTATAGAATCCCCGATGTTGAGGTTACGGATGATTTCGCGAGTATTCTGGAATTCACGTCCGAGGATAACTCCTGTTCCGTGGAGGGGAATATCGACATATACAGCCTTTGGCTCGATAGAAATGACGAATCCTTCTACGAGTTCATCGACGTGGATAACTTTGTAGTCTTTTGCCATAATCTGTCCCGCCATGATTGGGCTGGATGCTGATTTGGTTGTTTGGACTGATACTGGGTGTGCCATAATGGTATGTAGTTATTGTGTCTGGGTAGCTGCAGAGGGTGTTATCACGAATTGACATCATCCTGTATCCTGCGCTCTAGTACTACCTCGAAATCACAAAGAACACTCTTATAATACTGGAAATTGGCAAAAATGCAAGGAGCGAGTGCAATTCCCTCTGAAGGGTTAAGTATAAAAAAACTACTTATAGTTTAACTGATTTTGTTAAAGTATAAGTAGTTTTTGGATTAATAACCTCGTTCTTTGAAGCCCAGGATAATCTCTTTGACACCCGCTGTGAGGTTGTCATTGACCCTTTTTTCTTCTAGGTATTTTTCCATCCAATATGCAGACATGTCAGCTTGTACTTCTAATAGGTTAATTTTGCACTCTTGCATGATTTTTTTCTCACGAAGAGAAAGGCCTTGAAAAACCACTCCTGTGGGAGATTTTTTTTTGATTGATATTGCCATGATGATATATTTTAAATATGTTTAATTTCATACTACTACTACTACATAAATATGTCAAGTACTAAACCCTGATTGATGATTAAATATATCTAGATAACCTTAATAGCTCATTAGAAAAGGTTACCCAAACCTACCCTCTAATGATCTCCTACGATTCTCTGTTAGTATATCATATTTCATCTTCCTCAGCTTCTCGACAAGAAGTTTAGGGTTGTATTTCTCTCTATCTTCTAGTAAT
>JANPGR010000053.1:0-2696 GCA_031424015.1 Candidatus Nomurabacteria bacterium | reverse complement strand
ATTACTAGAAGATAGAGAGAAATACAACCCTAAACTTCTTGTCGAGAAGCTGAGGAAGATGAAATATGATATACTAACAGAGAATCGTAGGAGATCATTAGAGGGTAGGTTTGGGTAACCTTTTCTAATGAGCTATTAAGTATATTTTTACTTAGAACCCATTCAATAACCCAAGACTCACCCACGCGTCCTACGGCGCTTTTCTTCCCCTGTCGGGAAATATACTCCTTTCAGTCGTTATTTTTCTTGTGAAGAGGGTTCGCTATGGGTTATTGGACAGGTTCTTAGATTTTTATCCATTATTGAAATTTCATGTATACCCTGCCAGGAAATCGTAAATCCAAATATTGAAATGAATCTGGATACACATTGAATCGCGAAAAAAACGGCTCATAGGTTTCGAATTTTGACAGCGCCCTAACGAGAGCATCTCTGTATTCTGAATCTTTTACTAAATCTCTATTCAACAAAAGTTTTGCAGAACGTACAGGTAGCCCATATAATTTTGCCATTACCACATGTATATCTCGTTTTGTATAGGAAAAAGAAATAGGGTTTCCAAACTGTTTTAAATTTTTTACTGTTTCTAGTAACCCTCTAGTTTCGATGCTCTGCCACACTCGAGTCGGTAATTGGTTTTTAGGAAAATTAACAGTGAGCATACTAGAATCTGGGTAAGCAATACTATATCCTATATAACCACTCATTCTCGGAGCATGTTCAAAAAGTACACCTGACTCATCCATAAAATAGCATTCTTGTTTTTTGCTATCAAAACACCATATAAATGCAGGTGTCCGTTCTGATACCTTTACATACAGAATTCCTTTGTCATACAGCGTCGTAACTGAGTGCAGGGTGGGAAAGATTTTTTTCAAGTTCTCAGGAATATCCGCAAGTGAGTACCATATATTATACCGACATGAAGCATGAATAAAACATTGCTCGTCCAATAACTCATTTGTTAAAAATTCTAATCGTTGATTAGAAATTCTCACACCGCCAGAAACAACAACGGATTGAATTCGCATATATTTTTCTCGAACTACGAGAAAAATACCTGCTACCAGTAAAAATCCTACAAACCCCCCACACAGTACACCCATTGCAAGGACTTGCCTCCAATCTGTTTTTATTTTCTTTTCTTTGATCTTTTTATGTAACTCCATATGTTTAGTATACGACATAATTCTCAAAAAAGAAAAAAATCCTGTGACTAATGAAGTAACCCCCTGGGGGCAGACACGGCTCTACTCGGTCTGAGAAAGTTTGTAAAACTTATACAGGCAGATAGCAGAGCTAGATGGGGTATTGAGAATCAAAAAAACCCAAGCGTCTATTCATGGGTGTTTTTTGAATTTATTATCTTGTGTAGAGAAATTAGTGTATATTAAATACTATCTTTTCCTAAATACTTTACCAAAGCTGGAGGTATGCGAATATGTCCATCGGGAGTTTGGCAATTCTCAATTAGCGATACAAGTATTCTCGGGGTCGGAATAGCAGTACAGTTCAAACTATGCGTAAATTTCATACTTCCGTCAGCGTCGCGATACCGAATACCGAGTCTGCGAGTCTGAAAATCATGAAAATACGAAGCACTAGAAATCTCTCGATATTTCTGTTCGCGAGGAACCCATAATTCTGTGTCATACATGCGAACTTTTGCGAGTCCCATGTCCCCCGTCGCAGCATCGATCACCTGATACGGGATACCGAGTGATTCTATGAATTCTTCGGTACTACGTTGCATAGAATTATGCCATTCTATCGACTCGGCATGAGAAGCGGCACAGAGCACAACTTGTTCTACCTTTTGGAATTCATGCACACGGATGAGGCCTTTTACGTCACGAGCATAGCTCCCTACCTCCAGTCGATAACAAGGAGAGAATCCTATCATTTTGACTGGCAATTGTTCTTTTGGTAGTACTTCATCCATATACATGCCCATCAATGCGACCTCACTCGTACCTACGAGGTAGCTACCATCCTGAGTTTGGTAGATGTCAGCTTCGCCTTGGGGGATGAATCCACACCCTTCGAGAGATTCTCTCTTTACCAACATTGGCGGAATGACAGGGTTGAATCCGCGTGCTGACCAAAAATCCAGAGCATACTGCCAAATAGCAAAACACAACCTAACAGCATCACCTTTGAGATAGTAACCACGGAAACCATGAACCTTTACACCACGTTCAAAATCTACAATACCCAGATTATTCATAATTTCGATATGATCACGTGGCTCAAAA
This sequence comes from Candidatus Nomurabacteria bacterium, assembly GCA_031424015.1. Lineage (GTDB taxonomy): Bacteria > Patescibacteriota > Minisyncoccia > Phycocordibacterales > UBA1006 > JANPGR01. The sequence goes on along the minus strand of JANPGR010000053.1, from coordinate 441 downwards.
TCAAATATTGGTTTTTCTCCCCAGGTTTTTATCACTGCACTGTAGGTCTCGTCGGGACCGATAGGCGCATCCATATGAGGAATATTTGGGATGTGCAACATTATATGTTTCCATTGATTCAATGTTTCTGTGTAGGATTCTTCTAATGTTTTCATTTTTTCTTTTACTAATTTCATTTCTTCGATTAATGACTGTCTCTCTGTCACATCAGTTACCGAAGGAATTCGATCCGATACTAGATTTTGCTCTGCACGGAGTTCTTCGATGGATTTTAATAATCGCAAACGCTCATCATCGAGCGATATGAGATGTGTTAAGTCAACTGATATGTTTTTCTTTGAAATTGCGTCTTGTACAATTTCTGGATTTTCTCGGATGAATTTGATATCTAACATAGAGATAGAGTATATCATATATATCAGAAAAGCAAAAAGTGCGGTT
>JANPGR010000052.1:0-9370 GCA_031424015.1 Candidatus Nomurabacteria bacterium | reverse complement strand
ATTACTAGAAGATAGAGAGAAATACAACCCTAAACTTCTTGTCGAGAAGCTGAGGAAGATGAAATATGATATACTAACAGAGAATCGTAGGAGATCGTTAGAGGGTAGGTTTGGGTAACCTTTTCTAATGAGCTATTAAGGGTTTCTCTGTTGCCAACAGGGAAATACGTGGTAAGGTAATGATATATGAATATGTGGCAGGAATTGTATGGTCGGGCCGCCTCCGGCGGCCCGAAAATAACAGCAGTAGCCCCGATGGCTGATGTGACCGATCGTGCGTATCGGTATCATATGTTGGATCAGTCTGGGTATGGTGCTATTGATGTGCTGTGGACGGAATTCGTCGCTGTCGACGGACTCGTTTCGCGTGGTCGGTACCAATTACTGCGCGATTTGCAGTATTCTGCTGTCGAACAACCTAAACTCGTCGCCCAAATATTCGGATCAAATCCTGATAAATTCCGTGAAGTAATCCCGCTCATCATCAGTCTCGGATACCGAGCGATCGATATCAATATGGGCTGTCCAGATCGATCTATCAATAAACAGGGTGCGGGGGCTTGCCTCATCCAGACACCAGAGCTCGCAGCCGAGATCGTCCGTGTATGTAAATCAGTTGCAGGAGATATTCCCATATCGGTCAAAACTCGCATAGGTTGGTCTCGTGATGAGTCTTCGACTTGGATTCCAGGGCTCCTCGACGCAGGTATCGATGCATTGACGATTCATGCTCGTACACGATCAGAACTCAGCGACTATCCACCACATTGGGATACGATGCAATCTATTTGTCAGTTGGCAGAACCGTATCATATTCCTGTAATTGCGAATGGGGGAATTCTGAATGTATCTGAAGGCCAGAGGATCTGTATCGAGACAGGAGCGCATGGGTATATGGTGGGCAAGGGTACATTTGGTAATCCGTATTTTTTCAAATATGGTGGCGCAATGCCGGAAAAGGGCACACGTTTACAATCAGCTTTGGATCATTTTAAACTTTATTACGAGTGGGTATATGCGGGTACGGGTCCGGACTATTCCGCCAAAAACTTCGTTTTTGGCGACCAATTCATGTCTGTCCCAGAAAATGTCCACGGCAAATCCCTAGAATTGATGAAGAAAAATTTCCGTTGTTATCTGACCGATTGGCCTGGTGCAGCAGAATTGCGTGCAGAAATTATGGCAGAAAAAACCTATGAAAAAATTGTGGAAATATTAGAAAGGGAAATACAAAAATAGTTTGATTTTGTTTTCTGTAGTATTAAATATATACTAGGGTATATATTGAATATGGAAACAATAGACCTTGGAAAATATGAATCGAGAACGACCTATGAATTAATTGAATTAATTATAAAAAAGAATGAGCATTTTGGTGTTACATCTTTTCTAGTTCGATTATATAAAAACAATACTAACACAGGAAAGAGTGGAGTAAAAGAAGACCCGTTAGGGGCCGTAGAATTGATAAATTTTCCTGTTGCAGATATTTCTACTATAGGTACTTGGATTGATAATAAATACAGAGATGGTTGGCTTGTAGCATTAACAAGTTTATTCAAAAATGCAAAAGAGACTTTGTATTTACCTGTTATGGATTTTTCTCTGCCGATTTCTCGTGAATCAGAAGCCTTGCTAAGAGAGAGAATGACAGGTGTTTTTGATCTGTATGACAATCTGGGTAGAGGGGTATTAATAGAAACTAATAACTCGTATCATTTCATGGGAGATACTTTACTTACCGAAAAACAATGGATAGTTTTTTGTGCGAATATGCTCTTGTTGAAACATTCTAGCGAGACCCGAGATATAGCAGACACTCGATATATAGGGCACTCACTGGAGAGGATGTATACTTGTATTAGAATTTCAGAAAAAGAAGGAGTGTTACCTAGGGTTCTGGAAGGTATACTATAGATCCATAATCCCACTAGCCACTGTATACTAACTACTATATACTATCCTCATATGTCCCACACAGCACTCTACCGCAAATACCGCCCACAGACGCTCGATGATGTAGTTGGTCAGTCCAGCACGGTTACAACATTACGTTCTATGATAGATACACAGAGTGTGCCGCATTCGATCCTCCTGGTTGGCCCTCGTGGTACAGGAAAGACTTCTCTGGCACGGATTATTGCCCGATCGATGAATATTGATCCGATAGATATATTCGAGATTGACGCAGCATCCTATCGAAAGATCGATGATGTCAGAGCCCTGCGCAACGACGTGTTGACTGTACCAGTAATGTCGAGTCATAAAATATATATACTCGACGAGGTCCATATGTTTACCAAAGATTCCTGGAATGCATTTCTCAAAACTCTCGAAGAGCCACCAGCTCACGTGATTTTTATCATGGCAACAACCGAGGTGGATGATGTACCTGATACCATTATCTCGCGCTCGACCGTGTTCAGATTATCGATGCCCGACGCTACTGACCTTCAAAAAGTGCTCAATAGAGTATGCCTAGCCGAAGGATACACCATTGACGACACAGCCCGAGACCTCGTCGTTGCGTATGCAGACGGGTCCTATCGTAATGCTCTTGTGGGCCTGGAGACTGTATGCTCGAACACACCAGAGAAAAACATCACAGAAAAAATAGTAACAGACTCATTATCACTGCCTTCTGTGGATACGGTGCGTTCGCTACTCTCTCTGATAGACACTCAGAATAAACAGAGTATAGTAGATTTTCTGGATTCTGATTCACCATCTAATCCTGAATTTTTTGTACGTATGATGATTGATCGAGTACGAATGGTGCTGGCTGTGCGATTTGGATCCAAAATAACAATACCTGCGAATGAGAAATCCCTCGTCACTACACTCGCGAGCAATGCGCGCGGTCCCATTAATGCAGGATTCTTGCTCTCGCTCATTAATCTGATTTCGGACATGAGACGTACAGGGAATGGCGCACTTATGTTGCAGGTATTTCTCTATGGTCTGATAGAAAAGTGGTAATCCATTGCATAATATTTTGATGAACAAAGAAATACACAGAGCAGAGTAATGCTTTTATCGTATATATGATATATACTAATAGAGTATATGAGTGAATCCCTACAAGGAAATATAGGATTAGAGAATGTAGACCCAAATTTTTTACACACAAATTCTTTTAGTGGTTTTCTTGCTCCTTCGGTTAGCGAGACAGAAGAAGGTCCGACCGTTTCTGCTGGAGAAAGTTTTGATATGACATCAAGTTTAGATCAAGGGGTTACTACTGAAAACCTAATATTTCCAGATGGTTTTCCTCTTGAGGAATATATAGCTGCTCGGGAGAAGTTCTTCAAAGATGGAGAGCCAGCAAATTCAGAAAATCTATCAGTTCAACCAAATTTAGCAGAATCAATACCAGGATCATTGGCACTAACCGAGTCAATAGCTCCCGAGAGTGCAATCACACAGCTTAATGTGGAAAATCCAATTACTGTAGTAGAGAATGGTATTGTGAAAATAGAAAACCTCGCGCACACTGTTCCCACAACAGAATTTATGGGTAATGAGAGATATATCGTTGAGGGAAATCCTCTACATAAAATAGAGTTCTCTAGTAATCCAGAAACAGATTTATTGTCGGTTCAGTTCGAAATTCCCAGGGATACACAGCGATCCATACTGGAATCACTACAAAAAGATAACAATAATCAAAATACCAATATCACTATAACTGATATCGCAACGCACTTAGAAATACCGCTCCGTATTGATTCTACAAATAGTTACTATGCGACAGTAGTTGCGAATGTTCTGTGTAATTCAGAATTAGATCTATTCCCGAGAATTATTAACAATAAAACAGCGGGTATGATATTGGTATTTGATCAGAAAAAACTCAAGGATACTTTTATAGAAAAAATAAAAACAACACACTTAGATTTTTCCGATGACCAATTAGATGTGGTGTTTGCAGAAACGTTTACCTTGAATAAAGAGGGAAAGGTAGTGGTAAAAAATTCGTATCTAGTAAAGGGAAGCACGGTAAAACCAGATGATACCATCCCAGGTCAAGTATTTGCTCATAAAAAGCGTAAGGAGTCTACTGCTGTGTAGCTTTTGGGTCTGGGCTAACGAGACTTGTTGCTATACAGCTTTATCAAGCTCAATAGGTGTTGTCATTCCTGTGTATATAGGAATCTCGCTGTAGTGTTGATTCTCTTGTTAGATTCCCGCCTGCGCGGGAATGACAACAAAGAGTATTTGATGAGGTCTAGGAAAGCACACCAGTAATCGCCAACTTCTTATGAAAGAGGATTTTCTCAATCGCTTGCATTTTTCCGGAATCCTGCTATAAAGGATTAGTAAGTTTTGGTTAAAGAATTGTAAAATTCGTTTCGTTGCCCGTAGAAGTCCTCTGCGGGTTTTTTTCTTTTTACACAATCGTTGAAATCAGACTTGTGTGATATACTCTGCAGTATATGGCAGATGACGCTCGATCGATAACTTATATTGGTACTACCGATTTTCGTAATCACAACATACGATTTGGCATCCGTGCAAAGGATCGTTTGCGTCATACCTATATCGTGGGAGCGACAGGAGTCGGAAAATCTACCCTGATAGAAAACTTGATAATCCAAGACATTCAAAACGGCAATGGCGTCGCGATGTTTGACCCACACGGATCGAGTGCTGAAAAGATCTTAGACTACATCCCGCCAGAACGACTACAGGACGTGGTGTATTTTGCTCCTTTTGATCTAGAATACCCGATCGCATTCAACCCGCTCGAGGATCCAGGGCCCGACCTACGGTATCAGGTGTCTGACGGACTATTGTCAGCGTTCAAGAAAATCTGGCCAGACGCATTTTCTGCGCGTATGGAATACATACTGTCGATGACTCTGCTCGCCCTCCTCGAATATCCTGGATCGACCCTCCTCGCGGTGAATCGAATGTTGTCAGAAAAGCAATTCCGAATCGATGTGGTGAACAATGTGACGGACCCTTCGGTAAAGGCTTTTTGGGTTGATGAATTTATGAAATGGGATGACAAATTCGCCCGAGAAGCATCAGCAGCAATCCAGAACAAGGTTGGACAATTTACCAGCAATCCATTGATACGTAATATATTGGGTCAGCCTGTTTCTACCATTAATTTCCGTGATATTCTGGATAGCAAAAAGATTTTCATTGCAAACCTGTCAAAAGGCCGCGTGGGAGAACAAAATGCACCACTCCTCGGAGCAATGTTGATTACTAAATTATATCTCGCTGCAATGTCACGAGCTGACAGGTCAGAATCACAAATGTTCGAATTACCGCCATTTTATCTCTATGTCGACGAGTTCCAGAACTTTGCGAATGATTCTTTTGAGAATATTTTGTCAGAATCCCGCAAGTATAAATTGGGTCTCACTATCGCGCACCAATATGTGCACCAGATGCCAGAAAATATCCAAGCAGCAGTATTCGGTAATGTCGGAACAAAAATAATATTCAGAACCCAAAAACCAGAAGACGCAGAAATATTCGAAAAAGCATTCGCACCTATTTTCGTCCAGACAGATTTTATGAATCTAGGGATGGCGCAGATCTATCTCACCCTCATGATTGATGGGGTTGGCTCGGCACCTTTTTCGGCACGAACAATGCCCCCTATAGCAAAACCAATAGATCCAATAGCAGCACGAGTCATCGCAAGCAGTAGATCAGTGTATGCGCACCCTCGAGCAGAGGTAGAGCGTGTCATAGCAGAATGGTACACACCTCGCCAATCCAACCCCGGCAATCAACTGCGCTCGGCAAACAACTCTCAGAATTCTGAAAATACCAAACAAGAGCAAAAGCCAAAAGAATTTTCCGAAGAAGAAAAAAAGAAACGAGATGAATACTATGCAGAAAAGAAAAAAGAAATAGAATCAAAAGGTGGAGTGTGGATGGACCCGGCTGAATATCGGAAAATAAAAGAAGAAAAAAAACTTGCACAAGAAAAATCAGGGGCACCTGTAGCGTACCCTTATACACCTAGACCTGATCCTATGCCTACACTGGAAAATCCAGTCGTTATTGTAAACACAGTGACAAATACGCCCCAGTCTAATACGTTGGATGCAATTACTACTGTTGAACCCAACAAGGTAAATATTGATAATAAAGTAGGAGCAGAAATAGATAAGGATTCTGATCAGGATCTTGTCACGAAAAAATATGTAAATAATCCTGGTGTTACAGATGGGTTACTGGATCGTGTAGTAGCCCAAAAAGATATAGTCAAAGTCGAAACAAAACCAGATACAACAATAATGTCTAATAGATTAATACAAAAATCAGAAACCCCACAAACAAGCCAAGGGCAAAGTCAGGCAAAGAGTATTCCAATATCTCCGTCACCAATAGTAGATACAGAAATAGGCGAGAGTAAATGGATCGACTTGTCGGATGTATCGCTCAACAAGGATGTAGAATATATAGCTAAAAAAGAACCAGAAATAGTGAAAAATACTCTCAACGTAAATCAACAAAAAATACAAAAAAATTCCGAATCAGAAAAAACGGTGTCTGGTTCTACAGCGAGTGCTCTGAAAGATGCTCTGGAAAAGGCAAAATCAATCTCTCAAAGAGAGACAGAAGATATCAGTGTTGATCAAAAAACAAGCTTGACAAATAATTATTTTGGTACAGTATACCAAACTAATGAAACAAGCGATCAATCAAATGCCACAGCTATCAGCGTTGATGTACCAAATATTGGCACACCTCCACAAACTAGCCAACCAACTCCACTCTCGCCAGAAAAGCCTCAAATTTGGGGTGAAATATCACCGAGCCAGCTGGCGCAAATTTTGGGAACAAAATGGTAAGAGGGTGATGACCACAATCCTCGGAGGTTTGATATTTGTCTCTATACCTGTTTCTGCAATAGCTATTCAGATTACAGAAATTATGTATGACCCAGCGGGTACTGATGATAAACACGAATGGGTAGAGATCTACAACGAATCAACGAGTTCTGTTGACATAAAAGGATGGAAACTTTTCGAATCTGGAAGCAATCACACCCTGACTGCTGTGCGTGGCGATCTCGTGCTCGACCCTGGTGAATATACCATTATCGCAGACGATGCAACGGCTATGATAGCGGATTATCTGAATGCGAGTGTTGGTGTTATTGATAGTGCGTTTTCCTTGTCTAACAGTGGCGAGACGATAGAAATCCGTGACGCGAGCGGGGCAACCATTACCAGTGCCAGCTATACAAATGCCCTTGGTGCAGGAGACGGGAGCTCTCTGCACTGGATTTCTGGTAGTTGGCAGAACAGACTAGCAAATCCAGGTTCGTCTCCTGATAGTGCTCAGTCTGTTGCGAGTCAGACTACCGAGACCACAACAACAACGGGGACAACTACCAATACTTCATCTACTCAGAATGCGAATACAAGCACTACAAATACTGTGAATTCTTCGGGTGGAACCTCGTATAAACCCGCGATTATTCAACCGTTTTATACTTTGAGTGTGACTCTGGATCCAATTCAGGTGGTCGCACGTACTCCTGCTCTGGTACAGACACGCGTTATCTATACAAATGACCAGAAACAACAATTCGAGTATACTTCGGGTATTATAAAAATCATCACGGGTGATGGTAGAGAGTTATCCCAAAAGGGTACAAACCCAGTATCGATAACCTATAGTTCTGCAGGTATGTATCATATGATCGTTGAATATTGGACTAGTACAATAGCGACAAAACCAGATTCAGTATATCAGTCTGATGTCGTTGTAGTTGATCCTGCTATACAATTGATCCGACGTGATTCGGTTTTCTTTTTGCATAATACACAATCGGTTCCTGTCGATATTTCTGGCTGGATCTTGCGTGCAGGTGAATTGCGATTACCTATCGCAAAACATACAATTTTATCTCCGAATGCAGAAATCGCCCTCCCGAGTGAAATGATACAACCTTTTCTAGCAAAGGAGATTATCAGCCTCGTCCTGCCGGATGCAAAGACTGTAGTATCGACAGTTTCAAAACAATCAAAACAAAATAAGGAAACCATAACCCAAGGGCCGATTATAGCTAGTGAGCAAAAGGTCAGTAAAAATACAAATCAAGGTAATCGAAATATAGATTTTGTTTTAGCGCAACGTAATACTATCTCTGCAGATGTTCCGGTAACCACAGATAAAATCACGTTTGATGTACCACCCGAATATCCATTGGATTCCAAAACAGAAAACCCTCTAGAATTTAGTACGGGTGCAAAGGTAGGCATCGGTGTGGGTAGTTTGTTTGCGATTATAGGCATCTATTTTATTGCCAATACTCTCATAGATTCTCTGGTCTCCAAAAAAAGATCAGCAATGAATATAAAAAATAAAAATACTAACACTCTCTCGAGCGATGATAGCGCCTCTAAATACGAGATCAAAGATTGGGAATAGAAAATTCTCCAACCGATTCACGAACAATAGTCATGGCGAGGGCAGGGGAATCGACCAGCGCTCCGAATCTTTCCGCGAGTGTACGCATATAACTACCACTACTACAGTGCACGCGGATTTGTATGGTTTGATATTCTGTCTCGTCTGATACCTGTTCCCAGGATTTGATAATTTCTGGTTGTCTGAAATCGTGACCCGAGAGTAGGGTACAGATTCTACTGACAGAATCTTTTAGTTCTCTCCCAGAAATAGTTTGTGTTCCTAGTGCTGAAATAGTATAGATTTCCGTTGTGTGAATCGGAGCCAGGTTTTCTGCAACTTTGTTAGTAGTGTTTGATTTTGTATGCATCCAGAGCGCCTTGCCATCTACGCGTCTAGCGGAAAATGCAGGAAAGGGTTCGGTAATACTGCTACAGAGTTTTGTGCAGATGTCCTGTATTTGTTCTGTCGATACAATGTTGTCCGGAGTTTTGGCATTCGAAACTACACCCAACAGGTCCGCTGTATCTGTCTTTACGCCGAGGAGGATGGTAACAGCATATATTTTGTCGAGAGATTGGAATTGATCTTTGTTATAACGATCTGACCCAGACAGAAATACTATGGCACCACTGGCTGCAGGGTCGAGTCTGCCCGTATAGGTCACAGGAATGGTAGGGTCGAGATGTTCAGATTCCTTCATCCTCTGCATACACTCGGTCATGGTTTCGCCAGAAGCCTTGTAAAAAACATGTATCATATATGTATGTATCATACAGGATAGAGAAATTCGAGCAAGAGAGTAGGATGAGAACTCTGGTTTGGTTTTGGATAGATTGGAGAGGGGCCGGTTTTGGCGGAGCCAAAACCGGCAAAAACAAACACAAGAAAAAGTTTGATTTTTTTCATTTACAAAACCCGTACCAGACAGTCGTTTGGTGTGGGTTTTTTTTGTGGTACGGGTAGGGGGCGAGGAATTTCG
>JANPGR010000051.1:0-14473 GCA_031424015.1 Candidatus Nomurabacteria bacterium | reverse complement strand
ATTCTTATTTCTTGCTTTTTTCTCTATATGTATTACAATGTGTTACATATGAATACAACGACACTTTCACTACGAATAGACCCAGAACTAAAGCAGTTTCTTGTAGACCTTGGCGCAAATCAAGATCGCAGTATTTCCTATATAGTAAATGAGGTACTCACAAAGTATAGTGAACTCCAGAAAGAGCAACAAGCTGGAATACTAGAAGCTCTAGAATCTCTAGACCGTGGTGAGTATATAGAGCACGCAGATGTTATGAGCTGGCTGGATTCATGGGGTACAGCAAACCACCAAGAACCACCGCGACCAATGATATCTGTATGCAAATAGTTTGGTCACAAAGATCCATCCAAGATTTATCCAATATATACTTGTATATTTCAAGAGAAAGCCCTGATTCTGGGAGGACTATAGCTGAAAAGATTAAATTTTGCATCCTTCATATATTGACTAAAAATCCAGAAATAGGCAAACTCTATGGCTCAGCCCTTGTCCGTGAACTAATTATTCCAAAAACTCATTATACTATATATTACAGAATAATAGAAAGTAAAATCCAAATTATTAGAATTTATCATCAATCAAGAAGGTCGTATACAGAATAGGCCGACAGCTACGCTGTCGGCCTAATAAATTCCTGTCTAACCATCTACAGCTCTGTCTCTGCAAGAGTATCAAGATCAGAAGCTAGTGTATGTCCTGTTGTATTATTGATATAAAAAGATACCAACAATGTATCCCTACCGAGATCCTCACCTGATTCTGAACCATTTTTATAAAAAACTATCCCTGATTTTGTTCCTGTAATCTTTAGTCTATTGCCGTCAGTAACAGTAAGTTTAGTCGGTGTAAAGTTTGTAATAGAATATCTCCCTTCTGCTGTTTCTACGTCTAGATGCTTAACGACATACCCCTCAAGCAGATCTAAAATAAATCCTGTTTCATACTTCTTACGATCCTCCAGATGTTTAACATTGTCCAAGTTCCCAACAATCTCTGGTTTATTATATCTAATACTGACTTCTTTTTGATAATGTTCAATTATATTCATACCCATCAAGTATATATATATATTCCTGTCAAACCGTTATCCTCAGCACTATACCGACAAAGCGCTCAGAAATGTTATACCATCTACCACATTGACCCCTGTTGTAGTGTGTACAAAATTCGTTTTGAGCGTATAAACAACCTGTGTTGCAGGAATAGAGTATTTCTCACTGAAATAGATCAGTTGTTTACTAACATTTGCATCTGCAAGCTTTGTTTCTACTAAATGTACTGGTTCGTTCTTTTCGTTTACAATAACAAAATCAACTTCTTTTTGCTCTTTTGTTTTGAGAAAGCCTATGCGAACTGTTTTGCCTGTAGTATCAGTCTTGTAATGTGCTGCCGACAAGAGACCGACAGCTACCGCATTCTCGAACCGCGCTCCTTCGTCAAAAACTAATGCACTATCATAAAAATATATCTTTGGCTCTTTTATGATTGCTCGAGAAATCTTGTGTGAATACGGATAGAGTGGAAAAATAATATACAATGACTCTAAAAAGCTATATATCTCTTTACTGTTGTGGGAGCTATTTCCAAATCGAGAGCAAGATTAGCATAAGATATACCAGATCCAACGCGATGGCGCAGTAGTTCAAAAAGCTGAACAAAGTTTCTCCAATTTTGTACATCTGCTATATCAGTCACATCTTGACGCAATAGGTTTTCTGTGTACTGAGATTGCCACCATAACATATTCCTATCTGTTTCTGATAGAAATGGCTCTGGAAACCCTCCTCGCTGAAAGCGCCTAACAATATCTCTTTTGTATTCTGTATCTGATAACTCCTTGAGAGTAAACGGCATGAGATGGTGTATATAATACCTACCAGCCATGGAGTCACCTGAGTTCTTGTGGGCACTCAGCCTACTACTTCCCGTAACGAATATTTTTACAGTATCGATTTTTGTATCAAAAATACCCTTAACAAAACTTTTCCATTTTTTCATTTTATGAATTTCATCAAAAACAATCAGATCTATTTCTGGGCCCCATGATTGCGCCTTTATAAAAGCCCTATGTGTAGGGTTGTCATAGTTCAGATAAAGAGGGTTTTTGAACTCTTTCATGATCTCCTTTGCAAGCCAGGTCTTGCCAACCTGCCTGGGGCCTACCAAAATTACCATTTTTTGTTCCAAATCTTTCAAGATATCATCATATAGTGTACGCTTCATATATGACTATTCGATTATATTCGTTCGAATAGTCATTTTTTTCTCTACATTCATTCACATAACTACACATTCGCTTCTTCTTCGGCGCGAAGGAGTATCCGCATCATATGTTCTCTAGATGTTGGCTTTTCTGATTGATCGATATAACCCAGTAGGGATAACAACTGATATCGATATGAATCAATCCAGTCTTTTTCTGGGGCTTTGTTTTCGACAGATGCGAGCGCGCGAAATACGAGATCATAGATACTCAATTCTGGAATTTCATCATTGTTCACAAATCGTGCAGTGTACGCGGTAATATAACGACAAAATTGTAATAATTCTGGTGTAGATTTTTCAAAAGGAATCACAAAAACCTGGCTCACCCCTGTCAGTCTCCAAATCCGTTTGCCTCGTACGATATCATACACTGCCCTGGCGCCAATTGTGCATGCTGGTGCGAATTTGGTCGATGCTGCGCCGTTTTGTGCCATCACCGACACAATTCCGTATTCACGAGTCAAAATCCTGATCAGTACATTTGCCTCGCCGACAATCGTACGGGCAATCACGATTCCTGTTGCAGGATAGAGGATGTGGGACATAATTATTATCAGTATATCATACAAGCCGGTTTTGCTGCGCAAAACCGGCTTGTATTATTCTAACCTAGTAAAGTCAAAAGTATTACGAGATATCACTACTAGATCCCCGGTCGATTATTCCAACATTCATTCGTACCTCATTCATTTGGAATATATCGCCGAGGATGACACGTAAAAATTTTGGTTTTTGAACAAGACTACAGCAATAGGTTTTTAAACCCCTATACTACTTTTATCCCCACCCCAACCTCTCCATCAGAGAGTTCGATCGTTGTTGTGATCCCCTCTCCTACTTGTACCTCCTTTGCGCCGACCGTCGACAGTATCAATTCACTGTTCGCGCTGAGGCATGCTGGGTTGCGCGAGAGTACGAGAGTAATATTCTGACTTGCGATCAATCCCGCATTTTTACGCATTTCCTGTACAGAGCGGATCAGATCACGAGCATCACCACCGAGGACGAGTTCAGAGGTCAGATTCGTATCGAGAGCGAGGGAATCAACATCTGCAAAAATAATTTCTCTGACATTTATTTCATCCAAAATGATTTCTCCATACTCCTTCATCCACTGTTTTGTCTTTGACAGAGTTATTGATGCTAATGGCTGTCTGACTTTGATTCCTGCTTCTGCACGTTTTGATAATACTTCTGATACCATTTCTCTTATTTCTGACATCTCTGTGAGGGTTTTTCCTCCGTCTGAAAACGATGTAACCTCGGACCAACTCTGTATATGCACAGAATCACTATTCCCCATTTTCTTCCACAATTCTTCTGCAATAAACGGAGTGAATGGTGCTATCATTTTTGCAAATTCTGTAAATACATATCGCAGTGTGAGTGCAACCTCGACTCGTTCTGTAGTGTCACTAGATTTTGATCGCTCGCGTGAGCGCCTGATATACCACTGAGACAGTTCTGTTACAAAATCACGCACCAATCGTGCTGATTCGAACACTCTATAGGAATCTAGATTTTCTGTTACTTGTCTTTGTGTCATATTGAGTAAGGTTACGATCCATCGATCCATCGGATTGGTATATTCGTATTTCGATGAATCCAGTTCGATTCCCTCTCGAGCTAACTCATAGAATGCAACACAGTTATCCAGCATTCGAAAGAATTTATTATGCAATTCTCCAATAGATTTTACATCACAATTTTTCGATTCTCCTGGCTGATTCACGCTATACATCCACAAGCGTACACAATCAGCGCCATATTCGTTGAACAGTTCCCATGGGGACAATACGTTTCCTTTGGATTTACTCATTTTCTTGCCCTCTCCGTCCATCACGAGTCCGAGGCATATCACATTTTTATATGCTTGCGGATATCCCATAATTGCAGCGATAGCATGCAGTGTATAGAACCAACCGCGAGTCTGATCGATGGCTTCACTGATATAATCCGCTGGGAAATATTTTTTCATTGCGGATTCATCGCAGTATTCTGGGTATCCGTCTTGGGCGTAGGGCATACATCCACTATCAAACCAGACATCGATAACTTCTGATGTGCGGATAATTCTGTCTCCATTTTCATTGTATAGCTCTACAGAATCAATAAAAGGCTTATGAAGATCGAGTTCATACTCGCGGTTATGAGGAACAGGAACAAAATCCAGACTTTTCACTTCTGCATTTTTCATACCCTGCCTATCAATAACGTCATAGTAGTCAAAAGGTTTTTGAGTATCATCACTGGCGTGATAGTGACACATCACCAGACTACTGGTATGTCCAACATAGAGGATAGTTTCATTCTGGAATTTTGATTCATATTCGTAGAGCATTTCTCCTGTTCTCTTGCAGAGATTTTGAATAGATTCACCACCAGGAAACGCCTCTTTGTAGGTGTCTTTTAGTGTCGTAAATCGATCTACAACATCACTGCATAATTTTCCTTCATATTCATCACCTACCTTCAATTCGGAAAGCCTCTCATTAGTGATGATGTTTTTTGGATCTAGGCCTATTGTCCGGGCTACGACCTGTGCAGTTTCCCTCGTTCGAACGAATGGAGAACATACGATTTTTGTAATACCGAGTGAATTCAGATACTCTGATTGTTGTGTAATTTGCTCGCGACCTAATTCTGTAATGTGGTGTGGATTTTCTGGATGAGAGCTCCACACTCCGGCGATATTACTCTCTGCTTCTCCGTGTCTCATGGTATAGTATTTGTTGCCAGATTTCTTTGCAAATTTTTTGATATCTGCAACTGTAGTGATCACATATTTTTGCCCTCCATCTAGTGTCTCCCAAACCGGCAATGGCGTCCCCCAGTATCGATATCGGGACAATGACCAATCGCGAATTCCTGATATCCATTCTCCGAATCTGCCCGACTGTATATGTGATGGTTCCCAATTAATATTCTCGTTACCTGCGACCATAGTATCACGCAGTTCTGTCATGCGGATATACCACGACGAGCGAGCATAGTAGAGCAGGGGTGTATCACATCGCCAACAATGTGGATAGCTGTGTTCGTATTTCAATTTTGAATACAACAGTCCACGTGATGCCAAATCTTTTACAATATCAATCGCGAGAGGTTCTTCGCCTTTTTCGTTGCGTTCTTTTACGAATCGCCCTGATAGGAATCCCATATTATCCAAATACTTTCCGTCTTCGCCTACTATGTGTACTTTTGGCAACCCAACATCAGTACCCAATTGAAAATCATCAGCACCATACATAACAGCAGTGTGGACCACTCCAGTCCCATCTGTCGCGGTTACAAAATCTGCAGGGTAGACTTTGTATGCTTTTTCCATTTTTTGTTTTTGTTCTAGGTTTGCAACCTGACCCAGATAGGGGTACAGGGGTTCATAGGATAATCCTACCAGATGTGCACCCGTCACAATCGATAATTCAGACCAAGATTTATCCACCATAATGTCAGACTTCCTATCAAAGGCAAAAATAATCACAGATTCATCAACCCGAGCGATCATATACGAAATATCAGGATTCACAGCGAGCGCGACATTGCCCGGCAGAGTCCACGGGGTCGTAGTCCACGCGATTATGTAGGTTGATTCATCGGTTACATATTCTCCGATTTTTTGTCCTGCATTCAATTTGAATTTTACTGTTACTGACAAATCTTTTACGTCTTTGTATGCACCAGGCTGAGCCAGTTCGTGTGATGACAATGAGGTTCCACAACGACTACACCAAGGCAACACCTTGAAGTCTTTGTAGAGGAGATTTTTTTCATTTGCTGTTTTGAGAACATTCCAAACAGATGCAATATACGAATTCTCGTAGGTAACATAGGGATGATCCATGTCTACCCAGTATCCCATACGACTCGTTACTGATTCCCATTCAGATTGGTATTCCCATACACTTTCGCGACATTTCTGGTTAAATGCTTCGATTCCATAGTCTTCGATGTCTTTTTTTGTTTTCAGTCCCAGCAGTTTTTCTGCTTGGATTTCGACCGGTAGGCCATGTGTATCCCAACCCGCCTTGCGGCGGACATTGTACCCTTGCATCGTTTTGTATCTCGGGATGAGGTCTTTGAATGCGCGCGCCTCGATATGATGCATGCCTGGTCGACCGTTTGCGGTCGGTGGACCTTCGTAGAATACGAACTCACCTTTTGGTGATTCTTTTTCCAGAGTCTTTTCAAAGACTTTTTCTGTATTCCAAAATTCGAGGATGGCTTCTTCGCGTAACCCTCTCTCTCCAACTGGTTTGTCTGTGTATTGATTTGGTTTCATAGTGTGATGATTGGTTAATTGTCATGTGTTGTCATCCCCGTGCAGACGGGGATCCAGCATTCAAAACTCTTTTGATAAATCTTTCCATTCTGGATTAAATTCTTCTATCATGCGTAATTTCCATTTTCGTTCCCATTTCTTTATTTGTTTTTCCCGAAGTATTGCTGAAGTACTATCATGAGTAGTCTCATACCAGACTAAAATATGTACTAAATATTTTTTGGTAAACCCGCTGTAGAATCCTGATTTGTGTTCTTGAAGTCTTTTTTCTAAATTAGAAGTAACTCCAACATACAGAGTTCCATTTCTTTGACTTGCCAAAATGTATACGTAATATGTTTTCATATATTTTTATTTTACTTACCCTGGATCCCCGTCTGCACGGGGATGACAAACATATTTATGAGAAGATACACATAGTAGGTTTTCATATGTTCTGTTGAGTACTAACTCCTGGGTCCTGGATGACGAAAATAACGACTGTAAGGAGTATATTTTTTAATGCCTTGGCCGAGTCCAGGATGACAGGAGGGTAGATTTTCTATACAAAAAGCACTCGACCTCATAGTTACAGAAAAATCTGCAACCACAAGGACGAGTGCTTTCTCTTGCATTCGTGGTACCACCTTGGTTTTCTCGAGAGAGAAGATATGGTCTTGTAAAGTTTTATAACTTTTAAAGACCTGAAGCTTGTTTGAGGCGTAGACGCAGTTCTGCCCGGTCGGAAAACTTATAAGACCGCACCAAAAAATTAAGCTAAAATATCTTATTCACGAGACTCATTATCAGCTGTAACGGGCATACCCGTGAGTATCTACTGAGTTTTATAGGTGTGTGACTCGGGCTCGGCTAGCGCCTCGCCCGACTACCCCCTACCAAACCGTTCTGACTCAGACTCCCAGGTGATAACCTGATCATAGTCTCTATCCAGAATAATACCACGCGAAAACAGGAATGCAAGAAAACCTACCTCGCCCCCCCATTTCCTTGACAGAACTCTCTCTCTCTGCTAGTTTTAAAGTGAATTTCAAACGATTTCTTTACTTTAAAATAAGATAAAAAATGGGAAAATGCAACATCTGCAAAAAAATCTTCCAAGGCTCTGAAGAACTCTCGGATCATATCCGAGATCACTATTCTGAAAAAAGTGAAGAGAAAAAAGAACAGCCCACAGGGGAGGAAGAGCCGACAGATGATGAGTTCGGATGGAAAATAGACAACTGGCGTTTGGACATGTCTTTACTTGATGATGGATTCTAAGTATTTTTAAAAACCATAGTACACATTATTGTTGTGGACTATGGTTTTTATTATTTTATTTCTTTGGCACCAACGTGATCCACCCTGTCACAGCAGCATCGTCGCTGGCAGAATCAGTACAGATATCCACTCGAGACAACCCCTTTCCGGCAAATGCACTGCCGGTATCTACAGCTCTGAATTCTATCGCCATTCCATATTTTGCATCTAATTCTGGGATGCTAAATTTTTGACCATACTGTATCTGTCCGCTTTTATAGAGATTGTTATCCAGGGCGATTGACACGTAGGGCACATTCCCCGTTGCCAGATTACCTTTTCTGAGTTTTACATAATTCTGTAATGTATATAACGGTTTACCTCGCATGTCTTTTGAGCCGCCTTCCATTGCTGCTTCGGCTGCGGTTTTGTAACCACCTGGGTGATATCCTGTTGCGCAGGTTTTCTTTTGTAGGTTATTGCCTCCACAATTCGTACTCGATGCCAACACAGGAACGTTATTGATTGATTGCTGGACTGCCTTTATATCATACTGCAGATTCACGTCTTCTAGCGTCGGATTCAACCTCAGCAAATCCGGATTAATCGTATTCAGGATAATGTAGGAACCGAGGATAATACCAATACCAGTGATTACTCCAACGAGACGACTACGCAGGGCGAGGAGCTTGCTGACTTCTCCTGATTTACTAGAGATTATGTATTGTGATCCTATGTATACGAGCATGATGACAGCTATGACCGAGAGGGATCCGAGAGTGATAGTGAGGAGTTTAGAGAATAATACGAATAGGTCGAATGGTGGTGTTCCTGGGTCTGTAGCTGTTGGGGATGTTCCTTCGAAATGTATGATGTCTCCCATTCCTGGTATAGGGGCGAGGAGTTCGTAGCAGTCATTTTTTTGATTTCCGTTTGCGTCGAGGCAGGGGTCGGTGGTGTCGATGGATTGGTCGAGGCCGACACTGCCGCCTGCACTCGCCGAGACTTCGACCCAGGGGGCATTATTAGAACCGTAATTACAACCACTATATAACGCACTATCGTTAAATTCTCTTGGGACACTAGACGCTGCTGATGTATTTATCGTAACCGGTGCAGTAGTACCAAACAGAGAATTCTCGAGCTCTAGCCCTGTTTTAAAATTATCCATCGGATTACACATATACGATATATATCTGCCTGCGTTCCTGTTTTCTGCGGTATTCAGATTGTCACTGTTCCCGACCGGTGTGTCTCCTAGGTATGCATAGAGGAAATATCCGCAGTCAGTCTTTGGTGACACACTGCCGTCTGGATTATGCCAATCTGTATTTGCTAACATATATTTGATCAGGAAATGTGCCTTTGCAGAGATTTTTACCTTTCCTGCGAACATATACGGTTTTACATAGTCTGGTTTATCTTTGTAATCATCAGGAAACAAGAATATGAGCAAATCAGGTGCACCTGCCAGCTGACTCTTTAGATCTGCTGCCTTTCCTGGGTTTATCTTTATTTCATTTTCTATCAGACTTTTAAAAACAACAGGACTCTGGTTGTAGCAGGCTTCCTCGCTCGTCTGTACATGGATCGAGGTACCTTCTGCATTTTTTAGTACATAGGATTTGTTACTAAAATTTTTCAGAGGAGCCTTTGTAACCGCCCTATTCTGCGGATAAATACTGAAATGAATTGTTTTCCCTACACACTCTGGTGCATTATTCGTCGTAATATCAATCTGTTTTCTACTGGAAAAATTTTTGATACCTTTGAAAAAAAATTCAACCCCTCCATTAGGAGAAATTTTATCCAAGGGTCCTACAGCACCTTTGAACCGATAATTAATGAGTTTGCACTCATCTGCAAATGCATTCTGAGGAGTAGATAGGAACAATAATGCAACAGTAAAAGGAGCTATTACCATGCACAGTGCAGTAAAAAGTTTTCTAAACATATAGTTAGTATATCAAATATTGATTGGATTGAGTAGATTACCTATCCCCTGTTTTTGAACTACACTCTGTGTTTTGCCTTTTTCTGTCGTATGTATTTCAATGTCACAATCCACATAATCACAATACTCGAACACATCACCCAAAATGGTGCATGAACCCCGAGAAAAGAAGTCCCAACCAACAACAGCGGAGCTACTGCGGCTGATAATGCAGTGTATGATGCATCGATCCCAGAAACATAGCCTCTGCCGTACTCTTCGCCGTAATCTTGCATTAGACTCAGTCGATTGGCGGCAACGAGCCCATTCATAAGAGCAAAGAAAACAATTCCTAGATACAAAGCAGACACAGGAACATACCCCAGCAAAATAAAAGAAATAGCAAACAGAGGAGAAAAAGAAATAATCATTAAATATGCAGGTACATATCGCGCAATAAATCGGACCAAGAGCCCTTGTGTCACCGCCATAGATATCCCAATAACAACGAACATGGTTGCAATGTTTTTCTCAGAAAAATTATGAGTATTACTGACGAACAGAGCCCAATACGTGGTAAACATCGCAAATGCAGTGGTATATAAAATTGTTCCTGCAATAAAAGGTTTGAGCACTGGTTCCGTATAAGGCAACAACTGTAGTGGTTCTATAGGTTGATTTGGTTTTGGGAAATGTGTCTCTCGAAAAAATACCAACGTAACAAAAGTCGCAACAAGAGAAGTAATCCCCGCCAGAGTCATCGCAACCGCAGCAACTGGTAGATCAAATAGTGATATACGAATAGAACCCAATAGTGGACCTAAAATCATCCCAATACCAAACAGTGCACCAATGACTCCGAGAGTGCTCGTCAAATTATCCGGATCGGTCTGATCCACGAGGGACGCTCGTGCGACAGCGATATTCCCCGATGTTCCTCCGTCGATCACTCTACCAAGGGCGAGCAACCAAACCGAACCCGAAACAATACCAATAACACTGAGCCCAAAAGATATCGCTGTACAGAATAATGACAATACAAGTACAGGTTTACGTCCTACTCTATCAGAAAGGGTACCTAAATATGGTGCAGAAAAAAATGCGAATATAGGATGTATCCCGATAACAAGAGCATACCAAAAGAGAACATTCGTAGCTGGATTATTTACAATAACTGGCAAATGAACCGATTGAAACAACAAAGGAAGCACGGGAATCAAAATACCGACAGACAAGGTGTCGAGAAGAATAATACCAATCAAAACGATTTTGTTTCGTGAAATATTCGGTAATTTCATATCTCAATTATACCAGAAAAAAAAGGAAACTCACAGTCACTCCTTGTCGTTCAACCCCTGATTCAAGCCCTCTCCGAACACGTGCCAAATTGAAAACCCAAATGCTTTGAAGGTCGCATTTGGGGTTTTCTTTTGTCATGGTGCCCGAGAGAGGACTTGAACCTCCACACCTTGCGGCACATCCACCTCAAGGATGCGTGTATACCAATTTCACCACCCGGGCATAAAAATCTGAGCCGTGTCTAAAATTGGTTTGACACCAACCATCCAACCCAGATTCATAATTCGTACTATACCATAATAGAATTTATTCTACAACCACATCCACAATAGCCTGCCCTCTATTCCATACAGTATCTGTTGCAACGACTCGCAGGGTATAATTACCTGGAGTACTCGGTGCTGGGATTGTGACCATTTGTGCTGCTTTTGTTTTTGCTACGACTTCGTCATTCATGAATACTTCTATCTGATTCAGGGGATAGACGCTCGTATTCATCATATCAATCGTGTAGGTCTCTCCTGCTTTCATACTCAATGACTGATTGACGATGACTACCTTTGGCTTGTTTGCTTCTATATGGACATCGTCATATTCAGTGGGTTTTTCTGGAGCTATTTCAGGGATAGCATTTGGGTTATTACCGAGCCATCTCTGGATACCATATTCCCAGGAATTATACATAGTCGTTCCAATTGCGCCTACACCCGATCGTGCATTCCCAGGCTGTACATAATGCAATATCGTATGAGGCTGACCTATAACGTATTCTTTTTTCGATTCAACAGGGGTCAACTCTGTTGCGAGTTTCCCAGAAATTGTATCAATAGTGAATGACTCGTTTCCTTGCCAATACCCACGCAACACAGGAGGCAGAGTAGGATCAGGAGTGCTCGGTGGAGTAAAAGTGTTCGATCTACCGAGCTCGTTCAACGCAACGTTCATTACATCACGCCACAGAGGAATAGCTATTGAGGAGCCTTTTTTCATGGGTTTGTTATCATTATTACCGAACCACACTCCAACAGCAATATCTGGTGTATAACCGATCAGCCATGCATCTTTGTTGTTGTTGGTTGTTCCTGTTTTAAGGGCGACATTCCCCATACCAGAGAATGATCCACCAAACAGAGGCCTGCGCGCCTTGTCATCAGAGAGGACCGCGTTGATTTGTCTCGCTGCTTGGACTGACAATGCCTGGGTCTGGCGAGAAATATAGGTATACAGAGTTTTACCAGAAGCCTTTGACTCTATTGACAGAATTCCGTGCGGCTGAGCATAGACACCATCAGCTGCAAATGCAGCATACGCACCAGTTATGTCGAGAAGTCTGACCTCTCCTCCTCCGAGGACGAGTGTGAGTCCGTAGCTTTTTGCCAGCCCCAGAGACTGCATCCCGAGGGTCTTTGCGAGTCGGAGTGCGTTGGACGGAGTCACGAGATAGAGCAATTTTACCGCAGGAATGTTGCGTGACTGAGCCAGGGCTTCACGTAATGTCACGAGTCCCTTCCATTCTCCGTCATAATTATTAGGAGCATAGCACTGACCGTTGGTCGTTGTTGTGAAATCACTCGATGCACACCCCGACCCGAATTGTGTCTCTACGTCGAACAGTTTTGTGTCGGGTGTATACCCCATTTCGAATGCTGCAGCATATACAATAGGTTTAAACGAAGACCCTGGTTGTCTTTTTGCTAATGCTACATTGAACTTGCCATCAACGACTTTGTCCTCATAATTACGAGAACCAACCATAGTTAATATGTCTCCTGTTTTGGGTTGTATTGCTACGATTCCTGTATTGCTCGCATTATAGGATTTTTCATTTTCTAGAGCTCTGGTCAATGCGTATTCTTCTGCTTTTTGTTGTATGTCCCAATCGAGAGTAGTAATAACCCTGAACCCTCCTTCTGTCATTGCGTCCGCCCCATACTGCTGTTCGATGATATTGCGAATGTATTCGACAAAATGAATTGCTTTTGCTTTGTTATCTTTTTTCTCAATAAAAATAACTTTTTCTGTCAATGCTTCTGTGTATTCTGCATTGGTAATTTTTTGTTGGTCTAGCATTCTTTTCAAGATATAGTTTTTCCTCCCCTCCAAAACATCGAGGTGCTGTCCATAAGGAGATAAATATGACGGACGGTTTACAATAGCAGCCAAATATGCGGACTGCGCTAGGCTGAGTTTTTCTGCAGTACCACCAAATAAATGCCGTGTCGCAGCCTCAACTCCATAAATATTTCCACCAAAAGGAACTTCATTCAAATACATTGTGAGTATTTCTTCTTTTGAATATAATTTCTCTAGCTTGATTGCGAGGATCCATTCTTTGACTTTACGAACTATGCTTTTATCTGATGTTAAAATTGTATTTTTAATAACCTGCTGAGTAATCGTAGAACCACCTGATCCTTGGACAGGTAACCCTAGTTTTGACAAAACAGTGGTAACAATACCGCGCAATGTAGAACCGAAACGAATACCATTGTGGTTATAAAACTCAGAATCCTCTGCTGCAATGATTGCCAATTTCATATTGTTAGCAATTTTATCCGAAGTGATCGCCGTACGCTCAGCAGACTCTACGACATCATATAAAATCACTTTACCTGTTCTGTCATAAATCGTAGTACTATTCGATGTCTTTCTCTCACCAAAAGAACTAATACTCGGAATAGCCAAGGTAGAGACCCACAACAACAAGAAACTACACAAGACCAGAACAACCCCACCAAACGCATGCCAGAACCAAGGCTGATTGGTTTGCTTTTTGATATGTTTTTGTAACTTGTTCTTGTTTTTGACTATTCTATCCATAGCCCCCTCTGGAACTCTATCACGAATAGCAGCCCAATCGCGCCGAACCAACTCTCGATACAAATTACGTGAAGACGGTTTTTGTTTTTTATTAGCAAAAGGAGAATTACTATATTGATTCATATTACTCTCTAGTATACTAGAAATAGTGAATGAATGATATAGAATTTTACACAGAAGATTCAAAAATTAGGGCTATAGCTACCCTAAAAAATACCAAATTTTCAAATACAACAGGACTTCCGCATTACCTGAAAAAACCTATCGGAAGCGATATATCCTCTGTAGTATATATAAGTAAAAGGTTATCTATCGCTGAGATGAGCGCTGTGATGCGTGTTTTGAAAGGTAATGCAGAAGTCCTGTGCGAGTAGGAAACCGCAGGCGCTAGCCGGCAGGGACGCAAAGCGGTCACGCAGGATTTGAAAATGTGTGTATTTGTTTTAGAACCTGTCTCGGGTCTCACCGTCAAAATAACTCACAGTGACTTCCCGACAGTAAAACCTATATTTTCTGCTACAAAACGTCTTTTGCTCGTTCACTGTACTACTAGTACAGTTCTCTCACAAAATACATTTTTTTTGAAAACAAGGAGTACTAACGACTATGTTTTCTTATACTCTTGAGTGCGC
>JANPGR010000050.1:0-3498 GCA_031424015.1 Candidatus Nomurabacteria bacterium | reverse complement strand
AATAGCAAAGTATGTAAAAGATCAAGGAAAAGAGAAAGAATACATCAAACTCCATGCTGATAGACCAACACTCTTTGACTAAGCCCTACATAATGAAAAACCCTGATACCCCGACAGCTTGGCTGCGGGGTTTTTCATTGTGTTATTCTCTAGGCTTTGCATTCGTCCCACAAGGGGATACATTTCAATAAAAACATAGTCGTACTCTGTACTCCTTGTTTTCATCATCCCCGGTCGATTATTTCAATAGTCGCCTTATCAGGACTCCTTTGAAATATATCGCCGAGGATGACAATGCTTTTTGAGATTTAGAAACCGGTACAGCAATAGGTACCCACTGGAAAAGCAGGGTATTGATCAAACAAAGTAATCCACGCCCTGGTATTTTGCACTTTGCCGTTGCTCTGGTATACTGAACCTCTATGAAACAAATACTCCTTACTCTCGGTATTGTAGTTGTGATTGCTCTACTCGTGCATTTTATAGAGAAATCACCAACGCAAAATCAGACAGAACAACCCACCACTAATCAGCCAGCAGACCAGAGCGCTGCAACTACTAATCCAAACCCAGATACACAGCCCGGTTCCGACCAGTCATCGGATCAGAAATCTAACCCAACAATCAAAACCACTATGCAACCAGACGACCAGAAAAAACTCGAACTCACTACTACTCCTTCGGGGCTCCAATACGCTATCCTAACTCCTGGTACAGGCGCTGTCGCAAAATCAGGGGACAAGGTGTCAGTATTTTACACAGGTACATTGTCAGACGGGACTGTGTTCGATTCTAATGCTGGCAAAAGCCCGATTCAATTCCCAATCGGGGTAGGTCAACTCATCAAAGGTTGGGACGAAGGAATCCCAGGAATGAAAATAGGGGAAAAGAGGGTACTCGTAATCCCAGGAAACCTGGCATACGGCAACAATCCACCACCAGGATCACCAATCAAAGCTGGTGACACCTTGATATTCGAGGTAGAATTGGTGGATATTGTGAAATAAACAAGAATCATTGGAAAACATAGAAAATGGCCGGCCCCCGGAGGGGGCCGGCCATTTTTGTCTTTTTTGGGTTTTCCCTCTTGATTTTTTTTAAAAAATCAGTAGAGTAGTACTCATATATGCCAAATCTAGCCCAAGCAAAGAAAGCTCTCCGTCAATCATCTACTCGCCGTGTTGCCAACGACAAGCGTCGCCGTGCTATGCGTGAATCCGTAAAGGACATCCGTTCTGCTATTAAAACAGGTGCAGATACTATGGCCGCAAAATTGTCAGAGGCATTTCAGGCCCTGGACAAGGCTGCAAAGCGTGGAGTGATAAAGCCAGCTGCTGCGTCTCGTCGCAAGTCTCGCCTCGCAAAGGCTGTGCAAAAAGCAGAAACTAAATAGATTTCTTTAAAAACACCCTTATCGGGGTGTTTTTTGTAATAAATATATTTTTGTGAGTTTTTGAAAATACTGTATGGAACGAACTAACCATCTATGGTAGAGTAGGAATAGTATATGTATGTATCACCAATTGTCCGGATTTGTTATGGCCTCGTACTTCTCGTTATGGCTTTTACTGTGCCTCTGTGGATTACTATTTGTTTCTCGGTATTCGGAATTATGACAATGCGTTGGTATGTGGAGTCAGTTATTATCGTCATGTTTGCAGAATATGCGTTCCGAGGATTTTTGCGAGGTGGTAGTATTGCTTGGGTTTTATTCTGTGTAATACTCGTTATTCATTTGGTATATTCGCGAATCTGGTCAGTAGAATAATTTCTATGAAGCGAATACTCCACAACAAATTGGATTTGGATGATACTCTGTCTCAGTCGGGAGCTGCTGGGAGGGATTTATTTGGTAAACAGTTATTGGCAAAACGACTATCGGGGGGTCCTATGGTGGGGATGGTGATATTATTTTTGATTGTTTTTGTTGCGTATAGTGTTCGATTGTTTTCTCTGGTTTCGGATCCTCTCAATAATTACGAAAAGATTTTATATCGAAATCGATTAAATGGAACCATTGTATCCGCCCCTCGTGGAATCATTGTAGATAGAAACGGCCAGCCTATAGCTCAGAGTATTAGAGACTCAGAAACGGGGAATTATATGAGAGAGGTGGCAGACATACCCGGGATAGGAAATTTGATAGGATTTATCCGTTATCCACAAAAGGATTCCTCGGGATATTATTGGCGGTTTACCACCGAAGGCGTATCTGGTTTGGAAAAATTGTACAACAAAAAACTCACAGAAACTCCAGGATATCGCTATACATCCAGCAATAAAAGTAAAGAATCAACGCAGGTTTCTGAGGAAAAAATTTTGTACCCCCGTGAAGGAGCTAAACTGCAAATTACATTAGACAAAGACCTAACAACGCAAATTGGAATGGCTCTGGCTGAATATATTGAGGAGTATAATTTTGACGGAGGAGCTGCATTGGTTGCAGATATACAGACAGGGGAATTATTATCAGAAGTCTCATTGCCAGACATAGATCCTGATAGTTTGTCGAGAGGGGACCCTGGTGTCGCTGCAGGATATCTAAAAGACCCACACCATCCTCTATTGAACCGTGCTGTATTCGGTGGGTTTTCTCCTGGATCTACGGTAAAGCCATATATGGTGTTGGCGTTTTTAGCGAATGGTATTATACAACCAGATTCAAAAATTCTCAGTACTGGTAAAATCGTTATTCAAAATCCCTACGATGATTCGGTAAAATATACGTTTCGTGATTGGAAACCAGGGGGACATGGTTGGACGGATGCTCGATTGGCACTCGCTGAATCGGTCAATAGTTTCTTTTATATATATAGTGGGGGGTATGAATCTACACCAGGGTTGGGTATTATGAAAATGAAATCATTTATGCATACGTTTGGGTTGGGTGATCCTGTCGTATTCCCGCTCTCTGGTACACAGCCAGGTCAGGTTCCAGAGCCATCGTGGAAGAAAAAAACATTCAACGAAGCATGGAGACTCGGGGATACCTATAACTCTGCGATTGGTCAGTATGGATTCACTGTAACACCGTTACAACAATTGCGTGCAGTAATGGCTATCGCGTCTCGTGGATCACTCATAGACCCAGTATTGATACAAGGTGACACACCAAAGGTACGAATCATAACAGGAATAAAACCAGAATGGTATGACGTAGTCCATGGGGGGATGCGAGATGTAGTTACAAAAGGGACCGCGCAGATATTGGATATCCCCGAATTACACATAGCTGCGAAATCAGGAACAGCACAGGTTAGCAACAAGACAAAAATTAACTCGTGGGTAATAGGATTTTGGCCTTATGAACATCCTCGATATGCTTTTGTTCTTTTGGCTGAAAATGGCCCCAAAGAAGGCGCACCAAATGTGTCCAGAGCATTGCGTCCTGTCCTCGATTGGATGATTACGAGTGGAAAGTATACGAAATAGTGGAAAGGTTTTTTTGAGGAGGGAAGGATGAAAGAATTGGGCCGGTTTTGCCGGAGGCAAAACCGG
>JANPGR010000049.1:0-6125 GCA_031424015.1 Candidatus Nomurabacteria bacterium | reverse complement strand
AATAGCAAAGTATGTAAAAGATCAAGGAAAAGAGAAAGAATACATCAAACTCCATGCTGATAGACCAACACTCTTTGACTAAGCCCTACATAATGAAAAACCCTGATACCCCGACAGCTTGGCTGCGGGGTTTTTCATTTGAGTAATTCTGTTGCCAGTCGCGATCGATGCACGATACACTGTAGCAACGTTTGCCCGCGAGTGTGGATACTATCGACGAGTTCTTGCTCTGACCATTCTCGTGCGGCGTAAAACCATTGATGAGGGTTGATCCAGATAATAGGATGATCGGTGCTGGTGTGGTGGATCAGTACGTTCGCATAGTGCGCCAATACAGGTGCTGCAGACCAAATAGAGGGGAAGGTCAGTATGAGTCCGCACCCCTCTCCCAATAGGTAACCCACTGGTTCTACCAGTGGACTCAAATAGGCTTGGCCGATGACTAGAGTACCAAGTAGGGTATGATACAAAGAGTGGCTTGATGAAACTTCTGCATCATTCACACTATGTCTGATTTATACCAAAGTCTATCTCATTCAAAATGGGATTGTAAATATCATGTTATCTTTGTACCCAAACGAAGGAGAAAGGTAATGTATGACAACATAAGAAAAGCAATAGACCCACTATTTCACGAACTCGCACGACAGAAAGAGTGTGGAATTCTCGAAGGTCATGTAATGATTGATCATATACACATGCTCATCGCTATACCGCCTAAATATGCTGTTGCTTCAATAATAGGGTTCATAAAAGGTAAAAGCGCAATAGCAATTGCCCGCAAGTTTGGAGGAAAAGAAAAGAACTTCGCTGGGGAACACTTTTGGGCAAGAGGCTATGCTGTATCTACTGTCGGATTTGAAACAGAACAAATCCGTACCTACATTAAAAACCAAGAAGACCAAGAAAACAACATTGGTTCTTTCTAATAACTAACTATCGCAGAAGGCCGATCCCGTTTGACGAGACCATATTCATCAAGCCACCGCCTTTGGCGGGGGTGTCTGACTTGGATTGGAAATCAAATAAATATCAAAATGTTGGGTTATATGATTTAGAACAAAAACAGGTGATAGATTGTAGTAATGTGGACTTGGAGACTTATAGTGTTAAATAGAGATAAAAGATATAAGTGAGATTCGGGAAACGACCAAAAGGGAGTATATTCCCGAATAGTCTTGACTATTCGGGAATATAGGATATTATAGACATATATGCAAAGAATACAAAAAGAGCGAATTTTAAAGGATCTGAAAAAGAAAATGGTTTTTCTCGTAGGTCCGAGACAGGCGGGTAAAACGTGGTTATCAAAAGACATAGCAAAACAATATAATAACCCAATTTATTTGTCGTATGATTCAATACAGGATAGAAAAATTATGACAGAGTACGCTTGGTCAGAGAAAACAGATCTCATAATTTTCGATGAAATTCATAAAATGCGAGGATGGAAAAATTATATAAAAGGGGTGTATGATACAAAGCCAGAATATATACATATATTAGTTACTGGTAGTGCACGATTAGATGCGTATAAGAATGCTGGGGATTCGTTGGCAGGGAGGTATAGAGTACATCGCTTGTTACCTATTACTATTCGTGAATTGGAGTACAATAAGCTAATAACAAAAGAATCCATTGACGTGCTTCTTCAGAGAGGAGGTTTTCCAGAGCCCTTTCTGGCACAGAGTAATGAAGACATTCAGATATGGAGAAATCAATATACAGAAACATTACTTCGAGAGGATATTTTAGAATTTAAAGATATAGATAATTTCAAGGCTATGAAAACTGTATTCGAGCTGCTGCGTACTAAAGTTGGTTCTCCTATTTCCTATAGTTCTATTGCAATAGATGCTGGTATATCGCCCAAAACAGTAAAAAATTATATCTCAATCTTGGAATCGCTGTATATTGTTTTTCTTGTTAAACCCTTTACTACAAAGATTGGGAGGTCTATCCTAAAGGAGCCCAAAGTCTATTTTTATGATACAGGATTGGTCGTTGGTGATATCGAAATACAATTTGAGAATTTTATTGCAGTGTCTCTGTTAAAACATAGTCATGCTATAACTGATGAAACAGGGGTTGTGAGTCGATTAGCAACCCTACGAAACAAAGAAGGTAAGGAAGTAGATTTTGTACTGGTACATGATAACGCAGTAGATTCTATGATAGAGATAAAGCTATCAAAGGTAGATGATCTACAGGGAATAGAATATTTTGCTCATAAAAATGGATTTACTGGCTGGGTCGTAGTAAAAAATTCAACGAGAAATCAAAAAATCACACAAGGTGTAGAAAAAATCCAAGCAGTAGAATATCTAAAAACTTTAAAGGTTTAGTCAAGGCATACTCTATTAAGTATTAATATAGTAGAGTATGATAGAATACTATTCTATGAACCACACATTCTTTTATTCCAAAACCAATACCATATTACTTCTGGTGCTGATAGTGCTCACGAGCGCTTGCCTGTATTTGATTGCGACGGGGACGTATATCTAATTGTCTATAGGGGATAAAAAAGAAAAACCGGTTTGTGTTATAACAAAACCGGTTTTGTGCTCCTGCAGGGATTTGAACCCTGGACCTCCTGCTCACTGCAGGTGCTCTATCAACTGAGCTGTAGGAGCGAAAAAATAAGCCTTGATTCGTATAAACAAATCAAGGCTTTCGTGGTCTACGAGAGGAATCGAACCTCTATACTACTCGTTCTCAACGAGCTGCTCTAGTCCGCTTGAGCTACGTGACCAATTAGTTTAGTATAATACACTCACGTTTGAAAAATGCAAGAGGAGGCAGAATTATATGATATACTTTTAGTATATGAAATATTTTCTCACAACACTCGTTTCGCTGGTTAGTCTCGTTTCTCTGGATTTTGTTTGGCTAGGGGTAATTATGCGTTCGTGGTATGCAGAACAATTTGGCGCATTGATGCGAACTCCGATTCACTATGGGTATGCTGCGCTCTTTTATGTACTCTATACTGTTGGTGTTGTTTATTTTTGTATTATTCCGTATGCGAATTCGAGCGACGTGTTGTCTGTCGTATTGCGCGGGTTTGTCTTTGGGGTTATATGTTATATGACGTATGATCTGACGAATGCTGCAACACTGGCAGGTTTTCCTGTGCGAATCATTATTCCTGATATTCTGTGGGGTGGTGTTGTGACCGCTATCACGACATATATCGGTTGGAGAATAGCACGGATGTAATCGAATTGACATTCGACCTACATCAAAAGACCTACAGTAAACTCAAATTCGTAATCAATCCCGCAACGGTGAGCGGGCCGATGCCGCCTGGGACTGGTGTCATCGCCTGACACACGTCGGCACAGTCGGGGTCGAAATCACCTAGAATAGAACCATTTGATTCTGCGGTTCCACAATCGATGAGGATGGAACCGTTTTGTATGTCTCTTTTTGTTACGCTGTGTGGCGCGCCGGTACCCGAGATGATGATGTCTGCAGTATCCAGGATCTGGCTCCGCTCGTCTGCATCTGTCTCGAGGGTAATGAGTGAATAGGGAATCGATTCACGAGTCAGCCAATCACATACCGGCTTGCCGACTAGTTGACCATAGCCGATCACTGCCACGTGTTTATCTGATGGAGATTCTCTGATGCCGGTTCCTAGTATGCTTTCGAGTGATTTTTGCACTGCAAACACGACAGGAGGAGTCATCTCTGATCGGCCTTGTTTCCATAATTCATATGATTCTGGGTTGAGGAGGTCCACATCCCTGTGTGTCGGAATCATCTGCGTGAATGATTCGGTGTTCCAACCCTGTGGCAAGGGGAGCTGTATAATGACTCCACCTGATGTCGTATCTATACTAGTCTTTGTCCAGGCGAGGGCGGATGATTCATCACTTTCGTCTGATTGGAATAATTCTACCTGTATTCCTAGCGACTTTGCCTTGTTGGTTTTTATTGTTACAAATTGACTACTAGCAGGATCAGATCCGAATTGGATGATGGTGAGTATAGGAAAATTCCTCCCCTCGATTTTTGAGAGGATTTCCTTTGCCAGTTCTCTGCCGTTAATAATCGTTCCCATATAATGTATGTCAGAGTATTGGGAATCGAACCCAAACTGCTAGACCCCCAGCCTAGTGTACTACCACTATACGATACCCTGAATAGAGTATTATCTCTAGTTTTGCGGATTTCTGCTTCAAGTCCTCGATATTTTTGCTCACCGTATCATTAATACGGCTCGCAAAAATATTGGTACTTTCATTGAACTCCATCAAAACTAGAAATAATACATTTTGTCACGAAATAACAGAACCCGAAAACAAAGTGCTCTGTATGTGTATAGTGTACTGGTTTCTCTGGAAATTGCTAGTATACTATGTAGTATATGCAAACATTCCAACCGCGTCCTATCGATATGGGTGGTAATCCGTCGCCAACATTACCACAAATGCCAAAGTTGAATACAGAGTTCTTTCAAAAATATTTCAAACTTGGATGGCTCATCACTCTGATTGTACTTGCTATTGCTCTGACAGCGATTGCAAAGAATTACAACGGCCGCGCCCAAGCATCTGGCTCGCTAGGAGATCGCAGTTCTATATCCGCTACTTTGTCAGATATCGAAATCATCAGCCCATTGCCGAACGCTGTCGTGTCACTACCTATCGTAATCAGTGGAACCGCGAAATCTGAATGGTTCAATGATGGTACATTCCCAATAGAGCTCTACGATGCACAGAACAATCTACTCGCATCATCATTTGCTATTGCTGATTCGGCACCACTCGACGGCGGGGTTGCCAATTTTACTGGAATATTCGAAAATGTCGATACTGATCCTGCGACGAGCATCGGTAGAGTAGTATTATATAAATTCAAATTGCAAAATAATCCAGCAGCAGGCGAGATTGCATCAATCGGCATTCGTTTTGCAGGAATCTCGTCAGGTGTTGGTACCAACAAGAAGATACTCAGAACCAACAGTACCTCATCAGCAACAAATACTAAATCATCAACGGTAAAATCCACGACATCAACAACTACGACAAAGTCATCTGACGGCACCCTCAATGCAGTATCAGGAAGCACGACGACATCGACCGCAGGTCCAGATAGTTGTCGTGACGGAGAGGATAATGATGGAGACAAGAAAATCGACTGGCAAGATGCAAATTGTCACACCGACGGTAATGCTGGGAATGTAGCTAGCTACCAAGGATCCCTCAGCGAGAGTCCAACAGGGAATACAGCTACTTCAAACATGAATACACAAAACACTACAACGTCAGGTACGACCGGAACGAGCTCGACGAGTAGTACGAGTACTAATACGAGTACAAAATCAGGCACAGGAGTGAATTCCTATGATACACTGGTCGGGAATGGTACTACTACAAATTCATCAGGAACTACCACCACAAAGAGTAACATCGACACAAAAGGGTGCAATAGGGATATCTGGGGTTCTGCGTGTGATCAGTAGGGGTTGACAATATGTAGATATAGGTGTAGATTATTTATCTGCCTGATAGTTTGTTGGGTGGAAAAAATTAAAAAAAAGATGGCCGAAATTCTTGAAAATGTTTGGGTCCAGCTAGCAATAATCCTGCTCGTTGGAGCATGGGTCCTCCAGTGGTTAATGGAGGACAAGTTAGACCTGTCGCCTGAGGTGACAGGCTTCCTGTTTAAGATGATTGGAGGAGGAGCGATAGCGTTTGTGCTCTTCCGATTTTTCGTCGGGCTGGCGAAAGAAATCATCGAGAATCCAGCTTTGTTCTGGGTCCCAGCATCGTTTTTTGCCATAATCCTTGTCATTTTTCGGGCAAGGATAAAATGATGAGGTAGGGCAACACAAGCGGGGTATGACAAACCTCGCTTTTTGTATGCGATTTCATCCCGGACCCGAGAACCAGAGTGTGCCTATATTAATGGATCTTTCAGAAAGAGTTATTGAAATATGTTCCTTTATGAGACCACAAATTTCCATGAATTCACAGTATTTTCTAATCACTCGATTACACCCAAATGGTATCATTTCTCCGACGAAAAACTAGCGAATAATTTCTGTTTTGCTGCTCGCATTGCTGATGCTGATGCGGCATGACTCTGAATCTTGAGCTTTGCTTCCAGTATGT
>JANPGR010000048.1:0-1853 GCA_031424015.1 Candidatus Nomurabacteria bacterium | reverse complement strand
ATCCCTCACAACACCCGGAGCGATGGCCGCACTTCCAATACGTTGACAAGCCAGAGTTCAGATAACGGCGAATTTTCTTTGGTGAATGCGCATGGCTCAAGTCTGGGCGTTCAAGTGAGAAAGAAAGGATGTTACACCATCAAAGGAAAAAAATCGGCTTCAGATCAAGGGTTTGATTTTTATGATAGTGGGGCTGGAATTCATCACCCGGACAAAAATCAGCCCGTCATTTTTCGCCTTTATCGGCCTGAAGCCCCTGAACCTTTGGCCTACTTCAGGAGATATCAAGAGTTGCCACTGAATGGCGATTCAAGGGCAATCGACCTCATCAATGAAAACCCCTCGATCGAAAGCAGGTTTTTACTGCAATTGAAGTGCAGAATAAGCGAATTCGATAAAAAAAACCGTCAAAGTGCATATGCTTGGGATTTCGAGTTGGCTGTTCAGAATGGGGCCCTTGTCGAAAGAAAAGACCCCCTTGATTTTGAACCGCCCAATGAGGGCTACCAGGAAAAGATTACGATGAGTATGGCCAAAGAATCGCCTCAGTGGCGAGATGTAATCAGAGGCAGCTATTTTATTCGATTCAACGATGGCTGCTATGGTACTCTCGAATTTAAAATGAACCCTGGCGACACGAATTCCATTTTTTTGCAGGGCTATCTCAATACGAAAGCGCGATCGAAAAATCTGGAAGCCGCTGAGCCTAGAAGACTTTATTAAGTGGTCGTGGACCTGAGCAAGGCCCCCTTGGGCGAGTCCGCGCGCCTGCTGTTCATGCCCCCCGGCAAGGACGCCGGTTGCGTGGAGCGCTTTGCCCGAGAGATGTAAGCCTGTCACCAACCCCGTCTTGTTTTTCAAAACGGAGTGTGCCCTTGGGTTCCGGGATCAGGCCGGGCGCCAGTTTTGTGGCAGCAGGTCGTTGATCTGCGTGATCTTGAAGTCCGGGTTGGCCAGGCGCCCAAGCACGTCGGCCAGGTAGATGCGCACATTGAGCCCGGCGCGCTCCGCGCTGGCGATCACGCTCATGATGGCCGCCACCACCGGGCCGCTCTCCTCGCTGCCCAAGTGCAGCCAGTTCTTGCGCCCCAGCGCGATGGGGCGCATGGCGTTCTCGCACCAGTTGTTGTCAATCTCGATCGTGCCGTCCGTGGCGTAGAGCACCAGGCTCTCCCACTGGTTGAGGGCATACTGGCAGGCCTTGCCCAGCAGGCCGACCGGCAACGCGTCCTGGCGGATGGCGACGATGCGTTCCTGGATGAGCTTGAGCTGGGCGGGCACCTCGCGCTTCAGACGGAACGCCAGGCGCTCCTCCCCCTGCAGGCCAAGGGCGCGAGCCTCCTCCTCCACCGTGTAGAGTTTGCCGATGAGCCCGACCATTTCAAGGGCCGGCGCGCAGGGCGCCCCCGGCGGGGCGGCCTTGTGGGCATCCACGAACTTGCGTCGCCCGTGCGACCAGCAGCCCGCGCGCCCGCGCTTTTTTTCCCCTGCCTTGGTGTACACCGGGTAACCGTCGCTTTGCAGGATGCCGGTGTAGCCGGCCAAAAACGTCCCCGGCCCGGCCCCGCTGCGGCTGCTCTGGTAATCAAAAAAGACCAGGCCCCCGGGCTTGGAGTATTGCCAGAACCAGGCCGTGTCGTTTTTGCCCTTGCCTTCCTGCTGGAGGACCGGAACGCGCGTCTCATCGGCCTGGATGAAGTCGCCCCTTTTGAGTTCCTCGCCGATGGCCCGGGCCAGGGGGCAAAGCAGTTCGCCACCGCGAAGGATGGCGCGGATAAGAAGCGAGTCGTTGAGCGCGATCCCGTGGTCGCGATCCCAGGCCAGGCGCTGGCGGTAGGCGGGCACAAGGTCGC
>JANPGR010000047.1:0-3032 GCA_031424015.1 Candidatus Nomurabacteria bacterium | reverse complement strand
GCCGGTTTTGGCTCCGCAAAAACCGGCCCAACATTACACCCCAGAAACCCCCTTCCTACCCGCCTGACTCAGCCCCACCCAATCTGTAAAATAATCCACATATTTGTATACTCTCAATGTCTTTTCCTGAATCGCAATGATATACTAGGTATTATGTTATCTCATGAATCACCTTCTGATCTTACTAACGAACCAATACTTGAAGAGGATTTAAAACAAAACAACAAAGAGACAACAGAGATTACACCTGAAAAGAGCCCTTTTGAGGAGCATAACGAAAAAATGTATGAGGATTTCTTGAAAAGCATAGAAACCGTACTCATAAATACAAAATTAGGATTTGAGGCATTACATACACTTGCAGAAAATGCGCCAAATGACATACCTGCAGGGGCGTTTACTCTCATATTAAATGCTCTTATGGAAAGAGATACGAACAAGGAAACCTACCATCAAAACAAAGAAAACTTAACTATACCAGAAAAATATAGAGAATTTCTCAAAAATACCTTGCTCCTTTCAAGAACATTATTTATGTTAAAAGAAAATTTTAATGTCAAGTTAGATTCTTATGTTACGGATGATTACTTGAAGATTTATTCGAATCCGAAACTAATATCTAAATTAGGAAATATGCTAATTGGCTATTATGAAAAAGAGTTATATGAATTCAAGTATAATGAAGAAAAAATACCTGCTTTTAGTGAATACTGGGATCAAGAGAACACAAGGATCGAAATTTTTGGATATAAAAAAGCAGCTCTAAATAAAATTAATACACTCTATAAAGAAAATCTCGGAGATTTGTATTTAACTACCATAACAAAGAATCCAGGATTACGTCGAGAAACAAAATCTACTATTGCAGATTTTAGCAGTTTCCGAGAAGATCAAATAGAGTCTGTTTTCTTGCCCTTTCTCAAAGAGTTATTAGGAAACATAGCCAAAATATCTACAATGCAAAAATCTCCAGATATGGATGTTTTTGAGCCTATCAAAGAAGTCTTACGTGCTGTGTATTTTATTCAAGAATTACCTAAAAAAGACTTTCCAGAAGATTTTAATATATCTATCCCACTACAAAAAGCAACGGATCGTGCTGAGGAAATAATCAAAAATACCTTGTATCTTGTGGAGGGCAAATGGAATGATCTCCAAAGAGGGCAATTGCGAGATTTGGACAGGTTATTAGAGTATTAATCAAGCTACTTTATCTCTATACCTAGTTATTCTGCCAAGGTCTTTTGCAATAATTCTGTAACCACTCCTGGATTTGCGCTCCCTTTTGACAATTTCATCACCTGACCTACGAGGAACATGAGGACAGCTGTTTTGCCACCTTTATATTCTGCAACAATTTCTGGGTTGTCTCTGATTGCTGTCTGGATAAATACGCTCAATGCTTCTGTATCATTTTTCTGCAACAGGCTACGTGATTCTGCAATCCCTCTAGGAGACCCACTCTCAGTCGCAATAATCCTGAGGATATCTTTTGCTCCACGACTGCCGAGTTCTCCTGCCGAAATCATTTCAATCAATTCAACCATGTCAGAGCATTCAATATGAGCGAACACAGCATCCTCGCCGAATTCTGCACAGAGACCAATAACGTCAGAACAAATATAATTGGATAGCAGTTGTGCATTCTGTTTTGGATCCCTGATCATTATCATACAATTCTCGTAGAATGTAGCAAATCGAGGATTATACATATACAGCTCGATATCATCAGATTTAATTCCGTAGGATGATTCATATCGTATACGCTTTTCTGTGGGGAGTTCGGGTAATTCTGATTTTAATGTTTCTAAATCAAACATCGTATGCAAAAATAATTTCGGCAAATCTGGATCAGGGAAATAGCGATATTCTGCTGAGTTTTCTTTTACTCGTAGAGATTTTGTTGCACCTTTTGCATCATCCCATCCACGGGTTTCCTGAATGATTTCTGATTCGCGACCTGATTCATATAGCTCTTCCATTCTTTTTAATTCATAATCAATCGCCTTGCCAACAACACTAAATGAATTCAAGTTTTTTACTTCTACCTTTGTCCCGAATGTGTTTGGATCGGGCGACAGGGATATGTTGGCTTCGACACGCATCTGACCCATTTCCATATTCGCATCAGAGATATCGAGATAGCGGAACAACAATTGCAATTCCCTACCGAATTGCATCGCATCCATACTACTATGAATCACGGGTTCTGTAACAAGCTCCATCAGTGGCACCCCCGCTCTGTTAAAATCAATCAGTGTTCGGTCGCTCATATGTTCTGAGGTTGCAGTGTCTTCTTCGAGATGAATACGTGTGATGGCAACCCCCGCAACAGATCCACCTGTTACAATAGGATATTTGTATTGGCTGATCTGATAGCCCTTTGGGATATCTGGGTAAAAATAATTCTTTCGATCGAATTCACTATAATCAGCAATAGTCCCGCCGATCGCGAGTCCAGCCATAACAACAGACTGAATAGCGGTATGATTCAACGTCGGCAGAGCGCCAGGATGCGCCATACATACAGGACAAATATAGCTGTTGGCCGCAGGCGCGTGGAATGGATCATTGGGACAACTACAGAACATTTTGCTGGATGTTTTGAGTTCGCAGTGGACCTCGAGACCGATCGTTGGATAATACGTACGAGATGACATATACATTCAGTGTATCAAAAAGGACAGAGAATATCTAGAGCACAATACTCTTCTCAAGAATTAGACTTCTTTCAAAACACTGAGAAAACCTATCCGCAATGAAGGGACCCCGGGCCAAGGCCACGAGGTATCAGGGCTTGAATAAGTTTTATAACTTTTGAAGTGCCTGGTGTCCTGTTTGAGGCGTAGACGCAGTTCTGCCCGGTCAGAAAAAGTTTGTAAAACTTATTCTGACCGATGCAGAGCCGACGAGGTATTGAGAATTGACAATACCACTGGTGAGATCTTGCTCATACAGGCTATGGTCGATAAGGATGAGAGCCATGACTCGTGTTTTGGAAGGTTTTGAGAGAAGTCTATTGTTTAAAATTC
>JANPGR010000046.1:0-7579 GCA_031424015.1 Candidatus Nomurabacteria bacterium | reverse complement strand
CAGGCGGGTAGGATGGGGGTTTCTGGGGTGTATTGTTGGGCCGTTTTTGGCGGAGCCAAAACCGGCCCAAAAATCATATTATTAACCCACCCCACAATACCCAAACCATTCTTTCAAGTCTGCAAAACTCGGCATCAATTTCATCGTTATCACGATGAATTTCGCCTCAAACAAGTTTCGACTTTTCAGAATTGGTTAGATGTATTTGTGGTACTGGTTGATAAAACCCCTCAAAAAACACCAAAAATGTACATTTAAAACACAAGGAAATCATCAAGATACTCCTTGCCTTATTCCTATTTTTCTGGTAGTATACGTGGTATGCTGACCTTTACTTGGCATATACCTCTGCTCGAAACAGAGACTTATTAATTATTTACGTCGTTTACACATTATGACACGATCGATAAAAAAGGGACCTTTCATCTATTGGAAGCTCCTCAAAAAAATCGCAGACAAAGACCCAATGACCACTCCGGTGATCAAAACTTGGGCGCGTGCCTCTCAGATCTCACCAGAAATGGTTGGATTCACCTTTGGCGTACACAATGGTCGAAAACATACTCCGGTATTGGTTACCGAAGATATGATAGGACATCGATTGGGTGAATTTTCTCCTACTCGTACTTTCCATCGCCATGGTGGTAAAATGCAAAAAGAAATCGATGCAAAGAAGCGAGAGTCAGAAATTGCAGCAGCAAAAGCAGCAAAGACTTCAGGTACTTCTCCTGTAAAGAAAAAATAATAGTATATGAAAGCTTATCTCAAAAATTACCGACAATCACCACGAAAGGTTCGTCTCGTAACAGACCTGATTCAGGGCAAATCTGTTGCACAGGCTCTCGTGTTGTTGTCATACACACCAAAGCGTGCGTCGTTGCAGATTTCCAAAGTGATCAAATCTGCTGCAGCAAATGCAGAGCAGAATTTCAAAATGGATGTAGCAGACCTAGTAGTTCATTCTATTACAGTGGACAAGGGAATTACGCTCAAGCGTTCTATGCCTCGTTCTCGCGGTATGTCATCACCTATTCACAAGCATACGAGCAATGTCTCGGTAATCCTCGGAACTAAATAATATGTCTCAAGTATCACACCCATACGGTTTTCGTTTGGTTACGTTGCGAGGCTGGTTGTCTAAATGGGTTGCTCCTAACAAAGCAGAATACCGCGGACAGCTGCAGGCTGATGTTTTGATCCGAGAATTCATGGAGTCAAAATTACGTGCTCAGTTCGTGAGTAATATCACTATCGAACGTGACCGCAGTGCAATGAAAGTATTCATCCACACTTCTCGTCCAGGTCTCGTTATCGGGAAGCAAGGCGAAGGAATCGCAAATGTGCGCAAAATGATTACTGAATTTGCTCGCAAGAAAAAATTGATGGTTCCAAAAGAAATAAAAATTGATATCGTAGAAATCCTGAATCCTGATGCTGATGCGAAAATCATCGCCCTCCAGATTGCTGCTGACCTCGAACGACGTCAGACTTTCAAGCGTGTTATGCGTATGTACAGCGAAAAGGTAATGCAAGCCCCAGGAGTAAAAGGAGTACGTATTGTACTGGCAGGACGCCTCGGAGGTGCAGAAATGGCACGTCGTGAAGAAACTCACCAGGGATCTATTCCACTCCAGTTTATCCGTGCTGATATTGATTATGCTGTAGAGCGAGCTCGTCTCACCTATGGAACAATCGGTATCAAAGTATGGATCAACAAAGGAGACATATTAAAGCAAGAGCCAGTCGATCTCAGCCAAATACAACAGCAGCGACCTAATCGCAGATAATTTTTATGTTATTCCCTAAAAAAGTAAAATATCGTCGTTCCCAAGTAGGCCGCAAACATCCAGACGTACTGGAGAGTCACGCAGCAACACGTGGTAACGAACTTCAATTCGGAACTCATGGGGTAAAGGCTACAACCCAAGCTCGCGTCACCAGTCGTCAGATCGAGGCAGCCCGCAAGGTGGTGTCACGAACTGTTGGAAAGACAGGACAGTATTGGATCCGCGTATTCCCAGACCGTCCTATCACAAAGAAACCTGCAGAAGTAGCGATGGGAAAAGGTAAAGGAGCGCTCGATGGATACTGTGTAGAAGTGCAGCCAGGTCGAATTCTCTTTGAAGTAGATAACTGTACACCCGAAGTCGCTCGCGAAGCACTCAGGAAAGCAGGAGCAAAGCTACCAGTCAAAGTAAAAATTATTGATAAAGAAACCATAATATAATTTCTATGAAAAAAACTAAAACAACAGAATACACTGCAAAGACTTTGGTAGAGAAATCTCGTAAAGAATTGCTCGAATTGGCCCAAGAAACTCGTACCAAATTGGCAAACTTTCGTATGTCTCTCGAAGGTGCAAAATCTCACGAGAAAACAGCACTCAGAAAAGGTCTCGCACGCGTATTGACCGTATTAGGTAATCAGGAAAACTCATAATCGTATGACAACAGAACATCACAACAGAAAAACCTTTGAAGGTATCGTAGTTTCCGATAAAATGCAACAGACAATTGTGGTCAAAGTAGACCGATTCGTAAAGCATCCTAAATACGGAAAATACTATACTATCTCAAAGAAAATAAAAGCCCATGTCACAGGTACCATGCCTGCAATCGGTGACAAGGTAACAATCCGCGAATGTCCACCGTATGCAAAGACGGTCTCATTCGAGGTAATCGCATAATACTTATATGATTCAAGCAGGAACAAATCTTATCGTTGCAGACAATAGTGGAGGACTCAAATGCCAGTGTTTCAAAGTACTGGGATCTTCAAAGCGTCGTTATGCATATGTAGGAGACATCGTGGTTGTAGCTATCAAAGAAGTTTCTCCGAACAAGCCTGTTAAAAAAGGTACCGTTCACAAAGGAGTAATCGTTCGTCAGAAAAAGGCAATTCGTCGTTCCGATGGGTCCTACATTCGATTTGACGAAAATGCTATTGTTTTACTGGATGGAAAGAATGACCCACGTGGTACACGTGTATTCGGACCTATAGCACGCGAAGTGTCGGAACGCGGATTTAACAAAACAGTGTCTCAGGCACCAGAAGTAATTTAATCTCTATGAATAAAATCAAAAAAGGTGACTCTGTAGTAATATTGACAGGCTCTGCAAAGAAGACTGTTTCAGAAGTTTTGCGTGTTATACCAAAAGAAAACAAAGTTATCGTAAAAGGTGTAAACACAAAAACATCAGTAAAGAAAATGGGAAACGAAAAGAAATTGGTAACACGAGAATATCCAATTGATAGTTCTAATGTTGCGCTCGTAGATGGAAAGTCAAAAACTCCAACACGAGTAGGGTTCAAGGTCGAAGGAGACAAATTGGTTCGCTACGCTAAAAAGAGTGGCACCATAATCAAATAGTAGTATATGAAAATACAAACTCAAATGGATACAGCATACGAAGCATTGAAAGGAGATTTTGGATACACCAATAAAATGGCTGCACCAAAAATCACAAAGATCATCGTATCAGCTGGAACAGGTAAAAAAGCTCGCTTTGACAAGAATTTCAACACGCTCGTTTCTGATCGTCTCGCAAAAATCACAGGACAAAAACCAAGTAGTAGAAAAGCAAAGAAATCTATCGCTGGATTCAAAATCCGTGAGGGAGATATGGTGGGTCAGATGGTTACCTTGCGCGGTGCTGCTATGAAAAACTTTTTAGAGAAATTGATTCACATTTCATTGCCTCGTACAAAAGACTTTCGTGGTATCAATCGTAGCTCTGTTGACTCTATGGGCAATATGACTATGGGAATTCGTGAACACACAATTTTCCCAGAAACAGCCGAAGAAGATTTGAAAGACGTATTTGGATTTTCGATAACA
Source organism: Candidatus Nomurabacteria bacterium (assembly GCA_031424015.1). Lineage (GTDB taxonomy): Bacteria > Patescibacteriota > Minisyncoccia > Phycocordibacterales > UBA1006 > JANPGR01. Next base: position 3,741 of record JANPGR010000046.1, on the reverse strand, counting down.
ATCGGAACTACAGCAAAGTCTCGCAAAGAAGCAATGGCTCTGTTGACCCACATCGGGATTCCTTTTAAAAAGGAAGAAGCAAAAACAAAATAGTAGAGAATAGTTACTAAACAACAAAACCCTTTAGATATCTAAAGGGTTTTGTTGTTTAGTGTGGTATACTGTACATATGAAAAAAGTTGTTATTATCGGTGGTTCTGGATTTGTCGGGACTGCATTGTCACAGGCTTTGTTGGCAAAGGGCTATAGCGTTATCGTAGTTGATATCCTATTACCGCATAAACAAATAGGGCAGATTGAATACATTCAATGTAATTGTTCTGATTTTATTCCTGTTGAAATAGTAGATGGGGCATATGCTGTGATCAATCTAGCAGGGGCACCGATATCGAACCGTTGGAGTACTGAATACAAAGAAGTTATATACAAAAGCAGGATTAACACGACCAGACAATGCGTCATCGCTAGTATGAAATCAACACAGAGGCCTGCAGTTTTGGTGAATGCTTCTGCTGTCGGGTATTATGGAGATGGTGGGGATACTATTTTGACAGAAGAGTCTCCAGTAGGGGGTGATTTCCTCGCAACTGTATGCAAGGATTGGGAATTAGAAGCAATCAGAGCAGAAGACTATTCGGTTAGGTGTGTGATTCTCCGGACTGCACATGTACTAGGGTCGGGAGGATTGATCAAAGAGCTCGAGTCCAAATTCAAATATAAAATAGGAACCTATTTCGGGACCGGAGAGAATTATATGCCCTGGGTGCATTGTGATGATTTGTGTAATCAGTATATCTATGCGATAGAGAATCCTACTATGAGTGGCGTATATAATACTGCAGCAGGAAATCCGATAACCCAAAAATCATGTATGTCAGCTGTTGCAAAATTTTGTAAAACCTGGTTTATGGTCTCTATCCCTCGTTTCGTTGCGAGGATCTTGTTGGGTGAATTCTCAGAAAATATGTATATGGGCCAACGAGTAAGCTCTCAAAAGATTATTGATGCAGGATTTGTCTTCGAATATACAGAGATAGAAAAAGCACTTGAATCTCTGAGTTAGAACCTATCCAATAGCCCATAGCGAACCCTCTTCACAAGAAAAATAACGACTGAAAGGAGTATATTTTTCGAGAAAAGCGCCGTAGGACGCGTGGGTAAGTCTTGGGTTATTGGATGGGTTCTTAGGTTGTCATTCTGGACCCGAGCACCACAAGGGTAAAAAGATATATCAGATTTAGTTTGGTATGATAAGCTCTGTTAAGATACATCCCTCCAGTCTATCGATTGATTTCGTTTGAACCAGATCATTTGCCTGCGTGCGTATTGCCAGGTTCGAGTAGCTAGCATATCTCTATATTCCGATTCTGATAGTGATCCTTCGAGTAGTTCTATTCCATAGCGATACTCGAGCCCTAGATGATACAGCCAGTCTCTAGATATTCCAGAGTCGAGTAGATGCTTAACTTCTGATTGAACCCTTGATTGATTTTTAGTGATGCGATGTTGTATTTTAGGTAGTAGTGATTCGCGAGAGGACCTGAGGCCTATCCATTCTGTTGTCATGGATGAGGGCAATTCTGGTGCATCCGACCCTGCAAATACATAGTGAGGGAATAGGGTTGCATCGATGTACAGGCCCGTCCCTCCACAGAGAATAGGGATCTTGCCACGAGACCAGATATCCAACATGCATTCGCGGGCGCGCTTTTGATATTCTGCTACGGTGAATCTGTGCTCTGGCTGTACGATGCTGATCATATGATGCGGGACACCACGCATTTCTGATTCTGTGATTTTATTGGAACCAATATTGAGATGTTTGTATACTTGTCTGCTGTCGCTGCTGATAACCTCACCATTTTTTTCGAATGCTATTTTGACAGCTAGATCACTCTTTCCTGTGGCTGTTTGCCCACAAACAATAATGCAGTGATATTGATCCATACTATTTGAAAAGCAGTTTGTCTAAAAATCCTTTTTGATTCTTTGCTAGGTAGGCGCTGATGTGTTTGTGCGCCATCGAAGAAACAGATTGCGATAACCATTTACTCGTGGGTGAGATCTTTTTGTCAGTGACGACTTGGACGATATCGTTGCTGGCCAATTCTGTTTTGAGAGCAACATATTTACCATTGATATACGCACCTGATGCATGGTTCCCAATATCACTGTGGATAGCATAGGCAAAATCGATTACTGTTGAACCTTTTGGAATGTCGATAATGTCTCCCTTTGGTGTACAGACGAATATCCTGTCTTGGAAAAAATCTGTCCGGAGTGTTTTTAAAAATTCTGAATATTTTTGCTTGCTCGTTTCGAGATTTGATAATTCACCAATCCAGCCAAAAGAATCAGACTGATATTTCTCTGATTGACTGTTTTTGTAGAGGTGATGAGACGCAATACCATATTCTGCGAATTGGTGCATATCCATGGTGCGGATTTGGATTTCTGCGACATTGCCGTCTCCTGCGAATACTGTCGTATGCAAGGATTTGTACCCATTAGGTTTTGCTAATGCTATGTAGTCTTTGACGCGACCAGGTACAGGCCTGTAGTGTGCGTGTACAATGCCCAACATTTGATAACAAATTTCAGGATTTGGTACAATGATACGCAGAGCAATAGTGTCGTTTACCCCTTCGATACTCCAATTTTTTCTGAGGAGTTTTTTGTAGAAACTATAGATGCCTTTGACTCGTTTTTCTATTTTCAAAACTGGAATTTTTGATGAGCCGATTTCTTTGACGAGCCCTCGATATACACGATCCAATGTTCCTGCTGTGTGCTTGATCGTGTCGTCCAATATTTTCTTTGTTTTTGTGTAGTCTTCTGGATAAGCAAAAGGGAACGCAGTATCCTGAATCTCTCCTGCGAGTTTTCCCATGCCGAGGCGTGATGCTAGCTGTGCATAGATTTCAATACTTTCGATTGCAATTCGTTTTTGTTTTTCTGGACGAACGTGTTTTAGAGTTTTTAGATTATGCAATCGGTCAGCCAGTTTTACAATCACAACACGTACATCACTTGCGATCGAGATAAAGAATTTACGCAGAGATTCCACGTGTCGCTCGTTGCCTTGATATTTGAGTTTTCCCAGTTTTGTTACCCCCTCTACGAGGGTCCGAATTTCAGGTCCGAATTCTTTTTCGATTTGTTCGCCCGTGACTGAGGTGTCTTCGATAGTATCGTGCAATAATCCTGCCGCGATGACAGTCGCATCCATTCCAAATTCAGCACAATTATATGCAGTCGCACATACGTGATTGAAATAGGGTTCGCCAGATTGGCGTAATTGCCCTGTGTGAGCCATTTCTGCCAGTTTGTAGGCGTGTTTCAACAGCTCAATTTCTGATTCGTTGATTTGAGTGTTGTTGGCGCGTGCGTGAGCGATGATTTTTTCTAGGGTAATCATATAATAAGTGTTTGAATCTATAGTATACGCTGAAATAGATAGGAAACAAGATTCCATTTCTGGTTCGATTTTTCGAGAGAAGGGTGGGCTGTGTGAGCAAGAAGGGTGTAGTCGGGACAGGGCAAGTTTGTTTGTTTAGAACCTGTCTCGGGTCTCACCGTCAAAATAACTCACAGTGACTTACCGACAGTAAAACCTATATTTTCTGCTACAAAACGTCTTTTGCTCATTCACTGTACTACTAGTACAGTTCTCTCACAAAATACATTTTTTTGAAAACAAGGAGTACTAACGACTATGTTTTCTTATACTCTTGAGTGCGC
>JANPGR010000045.1:0-6412 GCA_031424015.1 Candidatus Nomurabacteria bacterium | reverse complement strand
GACAGCGTAGCTGTCGGCCCTTTTATATTCTTTCTTCAAAATCCCTTATCCTCTTTCTTTTACTCTTTACTACAAATCATGAACCTCACTCCAAGGCACTATCCCCTGACTCGATTTTATCATTGCGTCTTCACGGACGGTACGCATACCGTGTGATCTCGCCCATTTATATATATTTGGTTCTGTTGGATCTTTGAGGATGAGCTCTTCGAGGTCTCTGTTCATTTCGAGCATTTCGAATATCGCGACACGCCCAGCCAATGCTCCTGTAGCATCAGGATCAGCGTCGTGAAATGTCCTCCCCATTTTTATTTGCGCTCGATACTCTACTGGCAAATCCTTGAATTCATTATCAAGTATTTTCCGCACACTACCGTCTATGACCACCTCTTTTGAAGGTATCTTTGGATTGAGCTTATGGACGAGGCGTTGTGCTACCATCAGTTTGACCACAGGCGGTATTAGGTAGGGATCGACACCCATATCGACGAGTCGAGCGATAGCACCTATAGCAGTATTCGTGTGCAATGTCGAAAATACGAGGTGTCCCGTCAATGCAGCCTGGATCGCTAGTTGTGCTGTTTCTTTGTCACGGATTTCTCCTACCATGATTACATCAGGGTCTTGACGCAATATACTACGCAATCCAGAAGCAAAAGTATAGCCTATTTCTGATTGTACTTGAGATTGACTCACTCCTGATATATTATATTCGACAGGATCTTCGAGGGATACTACGTTTTTCTTTTCTTTGTCGACCGCAGCCAACATTGAATAGAGCGTTGTAGATTTTCCCGAACCTGTAGGCCCTGTAACCAAAACCATTCCATAAGGAAGATTAATTGCACGCTGCACCATCTCTAAATGGTCTGGTAAAAAACCTAAATTTTCAATACCCTTGGTTCCTGCCCCCTGATCCAAAATACGAATCACGACCTTCTCTCCAAAAAATGTAGGCATTGTCGAAACACGAAAATCAACCTTGCGTCCATTGATCATCGCATAAAATCTACCATCTTGGGGTTTTCTCTTTTCATCTAGCTTCATAGTCTTTGTCAAAATCTTTACACGAGCTGTGATAGCTGGGTGCATTTGTTTTGGTAAAGTAAGAGTTGTAAACAAATCACCATCGAGACGATATCGTACGCGAAGCTCTTTGTCTTGGGGTTCAATATGAATATCAGAAGCATTACCGTCCAAAGCGTTCTGAACGATAACATTAAAAGCTCGTACAGCAGGAGCATCTACTGTAATGGTTTGTTTATCTTTATCTTTTTCTTCGGCATCAGCTGAATGAAAGTCAAACTCAGATCCTCCACCCAGATCTAGCCCGTCCTCCATAGAGGTTTCTTCATCTACTGGCACATCAAAATCACTCGAAGTATTCGACCCCATGGCCATTCGAGAATACCCTTCATATGCCTTTGTAAAATCACTCTGAGTGACTACAGCCAATTCATGGTTTGTAGACCCACTCAAAAAGAGGAACTGTACAGCATTGAGTGATTCTATATTCCCAGGATCGACGATTCCAACTCTGAGTGTTTTTGTAGTTTCATTAATAGAAATAGGGACGATTTGATAGGTTTTTGCAGCTGCTTCTGGGATCAGAGTCAACACTGTTTTATCTACCCCACTCTCGGGCAGAGAACCTTCTGGAAAACCATAATAGGTTGATCGTGCGCTTCGCAATTTTATTTCATCAATTTTAAGACGGATAAAGGCATCGTCAAGCTTTTCTCCATTTTGCATTCCAGAAACAATATCATCTAAATGATATTTTGTGATAACACCATTATCGACGAGGTATTGAAGAAATGGCATAGATATTAATTAGGGCTATAGAGCGATTTTTCGGAATTAGACTTTGTAGCAGGACTCTCGGATTTGTTCGGAACATTTGGTAACTCTGGTGCAATAGATGAAGATTTTTTGTTTAAAATAGGGTATTGAGCATCTATTTCCTCCAGTGGCACAGTGGACCCTGGCTGAACACTAGACTCTGTTTGCCGCACAGGTGTAATCTGTATTATTTCTTTTGGAATCTCTACACCCACTAGATCAAAAGGATTCGACCTTCCAATATTTTGAGCGGGAGATAGTGTTACACTAAAATCTCTCAAAGAATCAAATTCAGGAGAGTCTAAAAACTTAATATCAAAGCTGGACAAACGTGATACGTCACTCAAGGCAGACAATCCAGAGCGTACTTGATCTAATCCAGTATCGCCTTCGTTTCCAGACTGAGCCGCAGAAATCAGAGACTGTACACTGATTGATGATTGTGCATCTTTTTCTAATTTTGAATACTCATAAAATCCGGCCCCACCGGCAATAATAAAGAGTAAAATAACAAAGAGTAATGTTTTATTCATATATTATAGTGTTTCTTCTACTACTGATTGAGTAGGGGTTGGTGTAGAGGTTGTTGGTTTTGTATCGCTAGAATAAGTAAACCAATATGTTTCGAGAGAGAGCTTGAATTCATATTGATCTTTTTCTTTTGCTGTAGTTGCGCGAATGATTTTAAAATCAACAGCTTTAATAGATAATACTCGTAAACTTTTTTCTGTATCAGCCAAGAACTTTAAATATCCTTCATAACTACCGACGAGAGTTAATTCTATTTTAACAGCGCTCAAGTTTTTTTCGATAGGTTTACCCATGCTAGCCTGTTCTTTGTCCACAAGCTCAACTTTTACGTCTTTAAAACCCATTGCATAGGTATTTGCAATTCTCTCCAATTCGAGGATCAGCCTAACATTATTTACATTCGAAGGTAGTGCCTTGTCCAGTGTTGATATCTGTTCTGAGGTAATTGATTCAAATTTTTTCTTTAGAGAGTCATATGTATCTACTACTGTATTAATTTTTTCTTGAGAGTCTTTTAATTCTACGAGATTGGTTTTTAGAGATTTTGACCTCGCGATTGCTGGGTTTATAATAAATACAAATAAACCAATTGAAATACAGATACAGAGAATAGGGGCGATATATTGAGAGTTATTTTTCATAGTCTACTACCTATTGGCGAGGTCTTTTTTAATCAAGCTTTCTGATAATGTTTTGAGGGATACAGCATTAGGATCAACTCTATCTCGAGATACGGGAGGGACGCTGAATATAGAGGATGTCGCACTGCCTGATTGAGGTGATGTGCCGGTTTTATCTTCCAAAACTGGGGTAGTTACTTGATCAGAAGGTATATTTTGAGACTGAGAATTATTCTCCTGCTCCAAATCTGAGCTGCTATTTATATTTACAGAATTATCATATATGGATTGACTAGTATTCTCGGTTACCGAGGAATTAGTTTCTATAGCACTGTAGACGAGTCGATCTACCGGCAAATCAACAGTTAGGATAAAATCAATCAAGTTCGTTTCTCTGTTTGTTTTGAAATCAGAAAAGAAATGATGTTTAAACAAGGACTCAGAGCCCAAATCATCTGGGGCATATAATTCATCTGATTGTTGCGCTATGGATTCGTAGGTTCTGGCCTTTCCTTTGAAAATTGCCTGATAGAGAACTTTTGGAGGCTGGGCACTGTTAGAACCCCCTTGTTCTTCTGTTTCTTTGTATTGAAAAGAGTCAAACTGTATATCTTTGAGTGTCTTTTCGTGGAGAGATTGAAAAATAGGAGTGAGTGTAATATGTCCTCCTACGAGTTTTTCTGCATACTGAATCTGCTCGTTAATTTTTTGTATTTTAGCAACGGTTCCGAGGTCTACTATTTGTTGTTTCTTTTGGATATCTGCCAAGAGTCTCGTTTGTTGTGATTGCAAAAATGAAACATATGTATATGCTCCGAGAGCGCTGACGGTTGTCGCTACTATGATGAATACACCTACTGTATGGAAAAATGATTTTCCTTCTAGAGGACTCGGGGTTGTCGCCACAGATACAGAACCACCACTATTCAATGATGTTGGTTGCTGGATCGTAGTTACAGGTGATCGCGGCAAAAAGGTTACATTACTAGTATCAGAATACATACCTAAAGTATACATCACAAACAATCAATACTACAGTAATCACTATGTGGATTACATCGCACCCTATTAGTTATAGCTATCCCAAAACAAATACCAAGGTTTTGGAATTCGAAACTGTTTGAATATTCTTTGTTTATAATTGCAAGAACACGTGGGTTTTCGTTGACTTTTCGGATTCAGGTTATTTTGGGTTGACTATATTATGAATCAAAATGCCTCTGTCCCAATCCGAGCGACGTCGCAAAAACTGGGTCTATAGCAGCAACAACAGGTTCGAGGAATCGAGGTTTCAGCACATTTCGAAATGCGTCACTCTTTGCACAGATGATGGGAGCTATTTTTGACTCGATGAATTCAAATAGTCCGAGCATTTGAATACCACCACCCAGAATTACAATTTTTTCCACTGTTGTCATATAGGTAGTTTCATACTCGTGAAGTATTGCCTGTATCTCTGTTACGAGCTGGGTTGCCAGAGGTTCTAGTATCTGACTTACCCGTGGGTCAGTTCCTGATATACCATGTTGTTTTTTCATTGCTTCAGCTGTTTCAAAATCAACAGAGAGAGATCGGGCGATACTGCTCGTAATAGCATGCGAACTAAAATTGAGCATACGTGAGTTATAAACCACCCCCTGTCTGACGATAGATACACGAGTTTTTAGTGCTCCTATATCGACAATCAATACTGATGAAATCTCGCTGGCAACCAAAGCTCGGATTTGTGCGAATACTTCGAGTTCATATCCGTGTACAATAATTCCTGCTTTTTTTGCGACTTCTTTTAGTGCTGATAGCGCTTCTGCACGTGTAGCTGCAACGAGAACTTGAAAGGAGTCTTTTTCATTCGTAATAGGAAACGGCAACGGCAACCAATCGAGAACTACTTCTGACAATGCGACGGGAATATATTTTCGAGCTTCGTTCGGGATTACTGCCGCCAAATTTGACTTTGCAGCGATAGGCAACGTAATCAAAAATACCAAACTCTGCGTAGCAGGAACCCCGATAATAGCATCGCGGGTTTCAGCCGAACAAGCCGAGAGGAGGTCTTTGATAGCATTTGCCAGAGTATCGGTATCGAGCCTAGCGATATCTCCTATCGGTTTTGAATCATAGGGTCCGAGGGCGACCTCTCCATAGGTAAAGAGCTCTATCTTGCCACCCTTTCGATGGAGTTCAACGAGCTTGACCGAAGAAGAACCAATATCAATACCGAGAATCTCTTCGCCTGGTGTTGCAAAGCTTTCTTTTGCCGAGCCTATAATCGTTTTGAGTTTATCGAGGATATTCATAAATCACCAATCTATGATAGTATACTCTATATTATATCGATATGAAAGACTTTGTACACATACTCTTTCCTGATTTTTGCTGCGTTTGTGATAGGTATGGGCACCAGGTCTGTAGAGGGTGCATACCTACCCTACCCTTGTCAAAAGGTTCTGAATCTATACATATTATATCTCCATTATCGTACAGAGATGCACGCGTACGAGAATTACTCAAATCTCTCAAAACCAGAAAAGACATCGAACTAGCAAATACGCTGGGGGAATACTTGTATACATCTTCACAAGACCTTTTGTCTGAGCTGACTCTTACAAAAAACTTGCGATCAAGCATCATTATTCCAATCCCAATTACAAAAGATCGAATGCATACACGCGGGTTCAACCAGGCAGAACTACTCGCTCATGCTTTTGCTGAATCCTACAATAGACATTCCCAAACTAACAACAAAGTATTGTTCCGAAGTGATGTTCTTATCAAAACCAAAGACACAGAAAAACAGGCAACTGTAGAATCGAGAGAAAAACGTTTTATCAATATCCAAAATAGTTTTGCAATACATCAACAATACGAGGATCTCATTTCTGGCCAGTACATAATTCTCATTGATGACATAACCACCACAGGCGCAACCCTCCTAGCCGCGAGAAAGACCCTACTAGATGCAGGTGCACGCGAGGTACTGTGCCTGGCTGTAGCTCATTAATTGTCTATTGGGATAGGCACTAATCCACAAGTCTCTCCGATCGATTTTGCAAGTATGTGGTATACTGTACGAGTCCGATTATTATTTATATCATATTCATACACATATATGTATTACTTTGAAATTATCAAAAACAAAAAAGAAGAATTCGTTCTCGTCCTCCGCGCGAAAAATGGTGAAGTCATCGTAAAGACCGAAGGCTACGCGAGCAAGGCGCACGCAAAGAAAATTGCAGGCAAGATCATGGCGTTGTCGCTCGACACAGAAGTACGTGACCTCACCGTAGCACCAAAAGCTGATCCAAAAGGCGCAGTAAAAAAGGTAGCAAAGAAAGTAGTAAAAAAAGCTATTGAAGACGAGGAATAACATTCATTTTGTCAACTAAAGAAACAACTCACAGGGCCGATCGCTACGCGAT
>JANPGR010000044.1:0-13900 GCA_031424015.1 Candidatus Nomurabacteria bacterium | reverse complement strand
GATCTCCTACGATTCTCTGTTAGTATATCATATTTCATCTTCCTCAGCTTCTCGACAAGAAGTTTAGGGTTGTATTTCTCTCTATCTTCTAGTAATCTTTGTTTGATGTCCAGATTGATATCATTTCGCAACAACACTCTGTCCAGGGGTGTTTTTGCTTTCTCTTCATATCGTTTCCGATACTTGCCGTTCAGGAGTTGTTCACTATGAAGACATAGTCTTTGAGGAATGAAGTAGTTATGATACAGACACACTAGTCTGTAATATTCATTGAGGGTTGGTACTACATCTCTCTGGTCTAATCTATCATACCCAAGCCACCTTCTCGCTATATGACCATTCCTCTGTTCTATGTAGCCATTATCATTCTTGTGATAACTTCTACTTCTCGTAACAGAGATACTCATCTCCTCACACCACTTCATAACAAATTGATTCAAGAACTCTGTTCCACAATCAGGATGTAACATCGTCATATTCCAAGGTAAGTCTTTCTCTATGAGCGAAAGACTCTCTTGTGTGTGATTCATAGATTTACCCCACTGAGCACGGTAGATAAACCATCCCGTACACACATCTACATAACCAATACTATATACAAATTCTCCAGAAAGAGATCCACCACAATGTGCTACCGTATCTGTTTGTCCCATTCCTGGGGTAGTATCTTTCCAAGACCCCTGAAACAAGGGAACCCTGGATTTGATTGCAGAAGGTGTTGTAGTTGATATACCTTTGTGCCCAAGACACCTCCAACCTGTAGTATATCTCTTTACGGTTGCCTGACTCATCTGTAAGAGCTTTTGTGTGGTTACTTCTTCATAGTTCCACATGTCATCTCTCTTGAAGATCTCTACATACTGAGCTAGTACAGGATGCAATAGTTCACCACAACATCTATTTGCCGCATCCCAGACTTCTTTCAAAGCTGCTATGACATCATTCGTGTAATATACAGACCTACCTCTGTGATGAGTAAATCTCGTATCCTTAAGCTGTAATCTCCTAAAAGCTCTCACCAGAGACTTTCTGTTCATTCCAGTTTGTCTCTCTAGAGCATCCAAGATTTCCGCCTTCTTTTCGCGAGAAACACCTACATAATGCTTTAATTCTATACCAAATAGTGTTTTCTTTGTGATCATATTCATATGATCGTAGGGTAACCGATTTGTGAGCTATACGATAGATGGTGGGTGACATTTATTATGAGCTATTAGGAAAGATGGACAAATCTAGTGTTTTGTTGTAGTATATAATTAAATTTTTCACATTCTAAATAATTAAAAGTAATGATAAATATTTCACTTCCTCTTAGACCGCGAACCAATGTTCGTGCAGAATATCTTGTTACTGCAACATCAGTACTTACAGCAACAGATGGTATTCCTATTTTAAGTTTCACAACTATGAATTTTGAAACATTTTCTGCGTCAACAAAAGCAGTTAATGAGTACTCAGAAGTCATATCAAAGATATTTAATCTTGATATCCAAAATACCTTGTCTATTACAGATGAGGATGAGTATATGATTAAATGTTTTAAGAGTTGGATACTAACTTCAAGTCTCTACTCAAAAAGTTGTGAGTGTCTTGTATGTATGTGTAAGAAATACGAAGAACTTGTAGCAATTAGATCCTACAACCAAAGAAGGGTTCAAAACAACATTTGCACTTACTGTGAATCTGAATTGAAACAAGAGCAAATTTCTGCTCTATTTCTTGAGATAGATTGGGGAAATGTGTCTTTTGAAAATTTCAATTTTGAATGGGTCAAAAATGACTGGATTTCTTTTCAAAAAAGACAAGTAAGCAATCCATACAAAATGAGCAAACAAATTGAACCAATTCAAATTAGACTTGATGGTAGTAGTTTTGGTGTAAAACACCAACTAATTTGGGCGTATGAATTATTGCATCTTTCTAAACTACACAAGACAAAAGATATCACTTTACATTTTGTAGAAAAAGTAAAAGACCTTGCGTTTTTTACTGCCTCCATTGCAAAGATAATAGATCCAAGCTTAAATATTTATCTGAAAGGTTGTCCTATTGTTTGGTTAGCAGAAGAAAAAAAGGTTACAGATGTTACCTCTAAAGACATCCAAAAAATAAAAAAAGGGCTTCTTTCAAAAAGAAAAGAAGTAAACGTTTTTTAGAAAAAGGCTCCAGCAATTTGCAGGAGCCCTTTTTAATTACAGAAATCTCTTTATTTTTCCTATTGCTTCATCGGTATAGGAACTATTACTGTGTCCAAATTCACCAATATGGTAATCAACCTTTTCATTCTTTGACTCTTTAGAGAGAAATTCAGCTATTTGATACGGGACCGATACATCATTTTTACCGTGTATTGTCAATACTGGTTTTTGTATCTTCTCTAGTTTCTCTAAAACAGTCTTCATTCTTAGTTGTTCATCTTCCCCATAGAGAAATTTCTTGATTATTTCTGGTGAAGATATCCTGTACGTCTGTGCAAATGCACGAGCCAACAAACTGACCAATGACTTCATCTGACTTTTGAATTCAAAATCAACAATTTTAGATATGTCTTTTTGATTATACAGCAATACAGGCGAGAGTAGTAATACCTTTGAAACCTCTTTTGTTTCTCCCAATAATGCTATTACACCACTATAACTCATTCCTGCTAATATAATTTCGTTATCCTTATTAACCTCTATGGTTTCACCAAAATATAGTTCTTTGTAGTCACCTTGTTTTACCATTTTGATTAAATCTTTTATGTCCTCGATATGCTTAAAACCATCAAACTCACCCGTACTATCAAACGATCCTGACAATTGAGGATAAAATACACTGCAACCTTCATCCAAAAAACATTGCACTAGTTTATCTATATTTGATGATATGGGCAATCCAGGCAATAGTAATACTGTTTTTCCAGAACTTTTCTCTGGAATATATAAACTGGAAATAAAACCTTTGTATTTGATTTTGTAGGCTACCATATATTATTTATTGTTACCTTGTAAATAATGTAAAACGACTTTGTGTATGTATTCTTTTTCAGTTACAACTTCTGGATTAATTCCCAATACAATGCTCAGGATATTCTTTGCACTATCTAGGTCTGTAAACTGGATCAGTACATCGTGGATCTCTTCTGTAAAACCTTGGTTTCTAAAATACTCATTTACGTACTGAACACGATCTAGCGAGTATTTAGGAAACATCGTAGTAAAATCATCTATCATTGTTGTACCTATTCGAATAATATTTCCGCCATTTCTACATATCCTCTTCATTTCTGCAATCGCTTCCTCTAATGGTATTGATGCCCAAGTAGAGACCACAGTGTCTACAGAATCATCTAGTAATGGAATTTGGGCAGCAGACGCGACAATAAAGTTTAACTTATTATTCGAAGAGTATTTATTTCTAGCAAAGCTGAGCAGCTCCTTTGATGTGTCTAGCGCGTACATTTGGTCAAACTGATCTGAAAACATATTTGTTTTATGACACGTTCCACAGCCAATATCTATCGCAGTTTTTCCAAAAAATAAATCTTGCAGTTTCTGAGATAATTCATCAGAAAATATTTCTGCAGCACTAAAATCATTATATATTTTTGCATTTTCGGCATAGACTTGATGAAAATTTGTTCCAAAACCTTTTGTATAATCATTATTCATATGTGTTTATGTTTATTTAATATAGTTAATAGAATACCCGCCATCGACAACAAAGTTTGACCCTGTAATATATAAAGCTTTATCTGATAATAAAAACAATACCATATCCGCAATTTCTTCTGGTTTCCCAATCCTTTCAGAGATAGTATTCTCGTACCCTGATTTTTTATTTTCCGCTTCGGATACTCCAACTCGTTGATTTGTATCAGTAGTTCCAGGAGAGACTGCATTTACTCTGATTTGTTTTGTAAAAGTTTTTGCCAACAATGCTGTCAGTGTAGGTATAGTTGATTTACTCAACGAATATGCTGCATTTTCTGATCTAGCTATAGCAGGTTCACCGCGGATACTACCAATATTTACTATCGCACAAGCATTTTTACAGTGTTCATAGAAATATTTTGACATATTTACAATACCTAATACATTCGTATTTAATGTAATTGCCCAGTCTTCTGCGGATAGATTTAATATTGAACCTCGCTTTAGAATAGCAGCTGAATTCACCAAATAATATACAGAGTTTAATTCATCTATAGAAAAAGTACTCATTGCGTTATTGATTGAATCATTACTAGAAACATCAAATGAAAGTATTTTGAAATCAATATCTAGGATATACCCCTTTTGTTCTAATCTCTCCTGTGCTTTGTCCGCATTAAAATCAGCATTTAAATAGGTCATTATAGGAAATAAACCTTCTTGCAAAGCCCGTTCAGCGATTGCAAACCCTATTCCCGATGTTCCACCTGTTATGAGTATTTTTTTCTTAATTGTTTCCATAGATTCTCTAAAAATAATTTCTTTTCTAATAATGTTTTGTTTTCAGTGTCCAACTGTAATTTTTCTCTGTAGTAATTTGATATATCGTTTTTTGATAATTTCATAGATTCTTGATAGCTAAAATGATCGTTTAAAAATAATGACAACCTCAAAAACTTGATATATCTTGATAAGAATAAATCATTTTTACTTTCCAAAAAGTAACTTTTACGCATAATATATACATATTCTCGCATTCGCTCAAAAACAGCTTTTTGTATATCAAAATTGTTCAGTTCATTTGATATTTCTAGAAATACATTATTACCCACCAAAACATTTCCATTTTTGAAAGCTTCAATCAAATAAACTCCGTGATTACCAAAATAGAAATTATGATCAACTTCACTTTCCAATATCAATGATATATCGTATGTTTCTGGAAATACCCCTACTACTAGCTTTGTAAATTGTTCAAAATGTGAATCTTTAACAATTATTGCAATGTCAATATCGTTGCAAGTATCAGGTAAATAAACGGATGATCCAAACTGGATAGCAGACGCAATTATTCCATCTTTATATAATTCATCAATTTTATTGAGTATGCTTTGGTCTATTTTCATAATGAGATCGTATATTTAATATAATTTTCTTTCACACCAGATTGATCTGGGTCAATAGAAAAACCATTACTCATTGCTATTTTTATAGCCGCTATATTGTCTTTATGGATTTTTGTAAAAATTGTCTTTGTATGCTCACTCCATTTTGATCCCCTTATATATTCTAATAGATTTTCACAAACTTGCACACCGATACCTTTGTTCCAATATTCTGGTAAAATCCCAAACCCTATCTGAGCTATTCCTTCTGATTTGTTCAAAATATGGAGTGTTCCAATACATTGATTATTCAGTAATATTACCATTATTTCATCAGGAAAATCATTTGCATTTTGGGCATATTCAAAATACTCCTTTATGGATTGTTCATCGGTATAAGGCTTCCACGACAAAAATTTACAGACATTTTTGCTCTGTATATACTCTGTAACCTTACTCTTGTGTTCGTCCAAAATAGGTGAAAAAGTTATCATAAACTAACTCTAGTATAACAGAAATATGGTATTTATCTAGGTTTGTATCAGCCCACTACACTATGAACTATGTAGTTCTAGTACTATATAGTTAATAACTGTACTAGACAAAACCTTACCAATTGAGCCCATTTTCACTAAATTCTGGAATGTTCATTGTGGTAAATAATCTTTTCCATCGAGGATAAAGGTGTCAGGTACTCTTATTTGATTGATGACTTATTAAAAACATCACGGAGCCTGTCCCGAACTAGATCTAGGAATTTTCGATCGTTACGGAGAATCGGTCACCCAGCATAGTCGCTCAATATTCGCGATAAGCGCTCATATTCGCTCCTTGCTGGTCGACCCCTGATTCGATTTCCCTGGATGCCATTCGCCAAAAGCAAAACCCATGCTAACCTAAGGGCGCATGGGTTTTGCTTTGTCGATGTGACCCCACGGAGAATCGAACTCCGATTGCCGGAATGAAAATCCGACGTCCTAACCGTTAGACGATAGGGCCAATAGGTAATCGCCGCAGCGACTATCCCAATCATAGTAACATACTCTGAAAATAATTCAAGAGGGTAGTATACGCGAATTCAGGTTATACCCAGGAGGATATGACGAGTACATGATAGTATAGAGGTAATGAGAACGACGCAGAGAAATCGCTTTACTCCGTTGGGTATTTCCTTGTTGTTGGGAGTTTTTGTTGTGATTGCTGTGGTTATCCTAGCTGCTAGTAGAGGCTTTACCATTCCTCGTATTCAGGGTACATCGGTCCCGTCTGGTATACAGGCAGTAATTCCGGTCGCCAAACCAAAACCACAAAAGGTAGTGATCGGATTCGTCGGAGACATGATGATGCACAGCAAACAAATACAGTCCGGAAAGATCACGACCCCTGACCAGGGTTCTGACGAGTATAATTTCGATTCCTTTTTTACTGATATTACACCGGTGACACAGGCTCCTGACGTGATGATTGCGAACCTCGAGACTCCGGTCGCACCCAGTCGGCCACTGGGGCAGTATCCCAATTTCAATGCTCCTCTGGAGATTTTGTCTGCGCTGAAAAATGCAGGATTCGATATGTTGACGTTGGCAAACAATCACACACTCGACCGAGGGGTCAGTGGGGCTATCGAGACGCGCCAGAATGTGATTGATTCTGGTATGATTCCGATCGGAGTCCAGACAGACCCGGTACAGTGGTATCAACCCATGATGCAAACAGTACGAGGCATCAACATTGCCTATATCAGTGCGACGATACATCTGAATGGATATACATTGCCCGAGGATAAACAGTATCTGGTAAATATTCTAGAAAAAGAAAAAGTAATAACAGCAATCGAATCAGCAAAAACACAAAAATCAGACATCATCGTCGTCTTGCCACATTGGGGAGTCGAATACGCGCGTCAACAATCGCCAGAGCAGATCGAATGGGCACACGCATGGATTGATGCCGGAGCTGATCTGGTGATCGGGTCGCACCCTCATGTGGTACAGCCGACCGAGGTTTATACATCACCGAGTGGGCGGGTCGGATTTATCGCGTATTCGTTGGGGAATTTCTTGTCCAATCAGCAGGATATGTATACCGATCTGGAGGGAATGGTGACGGTAACCCTACAAAAAAATCCAGACACAGGAATCGTATCCGTAATGGATCATACCTTTGTCCCGCTCTATCGAGAAAGGAAAACAGGGGATTCAGGCAAAACAGAATATCGTGTGCTGACCCTGCTTGACGCATTGAAACGAATCGATACGTATTCAGAGACGGCAAAAGAGAGGGTGAGGAAGTATGCGAAAGAGTATCAAGATACGGTTATTCCTAATTAATCGTGGTTGAAAAAGTTTTCCAGTTGGTATTCTCTGAATAGAGGAGGGCGTTCCGACGGTGGTTTTTAGCTTTTGTAGATACAATATCGAAAGTGTATAGCAAATCTCTTTGTATAGAAGGTGTTCCATGGTAACATAGTACATATGTCTGTAAAAGAAAAAACAAAAGAATTTTTAAAGTTTGGTAAAATACCTATAATACTCGCGTCACTGTGTTGCCTGACTCCTGCCGTGCTCGTTTCGCTGGGTATTTCTACGGTTGCATTTGCGACCGACCTGGCAAATGTTCAGTACAAACAGTACGCTTGGGTATTCCGCATTATCGGGTTCCTCGCACTGTTGGTGTCTGTGATTTCCTACCTGAGGCGTGAAAAGGGAATCTGCACCCTCGACGAAGCGGTAAAGAGAAAGACCGAAGTCATCAACATAATTGCACTCGCGATTATCGGAGGAATTATCGGGTATGCAGTATTTTTGTATGGGATTGTAGAGATTTGGGGACTGCTGCTGGGTATTTGGTAGGGGATTTTAGAGAGGATATTATAATTCTTTTGCTAGTATTCTATTGTTGGTTTGCAAGAGATCTGCTTTGTTATTATTTGACATCTTCCCCTTACTGTACATTTCAGGAGCCTGTAATATCTCCTTAGAAATAATGTTGATCTCTTCTTGGGTTAGGTGTTTTGGAAAAGTAATTTTTTTCTCGTATACTTGACCATTTTGAAAAATCACAACTCCATATCCGGTGTGATGTACGCCAAGAGTCTCTGCTATAATAGCGTGATCATTTTCGTGACACAGTATTTTTATAATGGTTTCCTCGGAAGGAATTAGTTGCTCCATGACATAACGCAATTCAGGTAGAGTTTCTACTCGGAATGAGGCATTAGTTAGACGTTGTTTCTTTTCTTTGTAATCACTTTGTTCGAATGGTAAAAGGTTAGCTAGACCAATGGCTTCATAGTTTTCTATATGTTGAGTTAGTTCATTATATTCGTCAATATCAAACAATGAATGCTCTTTTTTCTGTTCAATGAGCTCTTTTAATTTTCGAATTTACTTGTGAGGGGAATAGTTTCCATAATGTTGTGTAGTCGGCGGAGAGAGCGGGACCTTTCAGTCGTAGCAGTCTGCGCTGGTTTGTTTCGTTTTACTTCACAAACATCAGCTTGACTTCGCACCGCAAGGGTATAATGATTTGTACGAATCGCTTTGCTAATCTACAAATCAAAAAATCCCGACAGAATATGAAGCAGTTCATATTCTTTCTCTCTCCGCTGTGGCTCACTTTGTTCGCCTTGCGGGCCATGTGGGTTCAGTACCAAGGTGGTGAGTCCCCACAAGGACCGTTTGAAAAAATTTTAATGACTAAGCTGAGGCATGTGGGTCACTAATAAAATTACGAGTTTTTGTCTTTTTTGTCCTGAATTCGTTTCAATAACAACGGAGCGGCTTCCTCGTAGCTTTTTCCTGACTTTATACTATTACAAGTTAAACATGCAGTTTTTAAGTTGTCTTTAGAATGGGTTCCGCCTTTCCATTGAGGAAATAAATGGTCTAAAGTAGAATTTTCTGAGGTTACTTTTTCTCCACAGTAAACGCAAGTGTAGTTATCTCTCTTAAACAACTCTTTTCTTTTTTCTGGATTATTAAAATAATCATCAACTTCAGTATTGACACTTTCTTGAGAGCTTTTTATTTTTTCGATGACTAAAGGAATTTCATGGGGCAACCTAAGGGTGTATAAGGTGCCTTCTCTAGTAGTATCTCCTATTACTATACAGCTTTTTTCTTCAAGTTGTTTTATATTATTCTGTATTGTTTTATCGGCAGGCATCTTACTTTTTGGACCCTGTCCAAAACCTCGACCAATTATTCTGAAACCAATTCTAACTTGAGACGAATTATTTTTGAAGAAAGTATTACGTAAAAAGAAGAGGTATAACGAAGACTCATAAGGAGTTAATTCTGGCATTAATAAATCAATAAATTCTAGTATTGTGTTTTTTATTTGCTCGTCTTTCATATTGTTATTATAGCACTCGGGTCATGCCGATACTTAGTTCTTACTGCGGAGAGAGCGGGATTCGAACCCACGGTCGAGTTGCCCCGACGCCTGATTTCGAGTCAGGTACTTTCGACCACTCAGCCATCTCTCCTTGCAGATTATTATATCGCACTTGTGAATATCTGTAAAAGTTTTATCCTGCTTGCTTTTTCTGGATTTTGAGAGAGAATAGGGTGGTACTGAAATCAGTATGCCACTGTGATGGAATGGTAGACATAACGGACTTAAAATCCGTAGGCCCTAGGCCGTGCGAGTTCGAGTCTCGCCAGTGGTACTAGAAAAAACGACGAAAGTCGTTTTTATACTTGTTTTGCCTAAAATAGCTTTACTCATTTCTCCGTTCCTGCAGAACTCAGCATACGCCTCAAACAAGCTTCGGATCTGCGAAATAAGTAAAACCATTTTTAGCTTTGTTAGAGTATTTTTGTGTATAGTTGATTGCCGTTTTGCTTCGCAAAACGGCAACTAATGCATCGCAATAATGCGCAACAACGCACTGTATTTGTATCTGACTACCTGTCACCAAATTCTTGCATCCACTGTCGTTCCAGTTTTTCCATTGCGTGTCCGTGGGTGTGTCCGAGTAGGTGCAGCATCCCGTGAATGAGGAGAAATATCAAATGCTGACGGGGGGTATGATCATATTCTGCAGATTTTGCATATACAGTCGGTAGGTGCAGGATAATCTCGCCGGACGTGTCGGTGAGAGGGAATGACAGGATGTTCGCAGGGCCATCCTCGTGTTTGTATTGCTGATGCAAGGATTCTGAATCCTCGTAGGATACGAATGCTAGTGATAGGTCGTACTGGTTGCCTAGAATTGCATTTTTGATTTCATCATAAGGCAGGATTGGATATCTGCCTCGTCCAGATTTGTGGATAGAAACAGGACAAAAGCCAGTCTTGCGAGTGGCTTTTGTGGAGTTTTTAGCAATGGTTGAATTATTTGCTTTCATTCGTAGTTACAGGGGTAGTAGACTGTGTCTCTGTTGAGTGAGAGCGGTTGTTAGACTGTCCACGGTTGCCTTGTTCGCGTTCTACTATCTTACCCATTTTTACTTTGTGGTTGTAATCCTTGGTTCCTTGGATACGGCGCAGAGCAGAAAGTTTTGTTTTGTAGGTAGAATTTTCACGAGTAAAGTATCGCTTTGACTTTACGGTGTTTACAATACTAGAACTACGAACGAGTTTAGTAAAACGACGTAGCATATTGGTCGGATTTTCGTTGTTGGTCGGAGTGATGTTTATATGTAGCATATCCATGAAAATCTACCATAGATTACCACAGAGTGCAAGGTAATTTGGTCCCGTAGTGCAGAGATTGCGCTCGTTCATAATCGGCCTGGGGTTGCCAGCTCGTTTGGTCTGTTTCTGGGTGCAAAAATCGATAATAGAATATACGATGGAGGAGGGCTTCTGGTAAGGATACTTGTTGTGAATATTCACAGAGAGTGACGAGCTGCCAGATGAGCGATTCTGGGTCCATATTCGCCCCTTCGGGCGAGAGGGATGAGGATACATAGAGACTATCAGCGATTGCTAGAGGTGGATAGCTAAACAGGTGATTGGTGGTCACCAAAATCCCTCCTGTTTCTTGCCAGGATTTCAAAGTGCTCTTTTTGTTCTTGGTGTCTCGAGTGAGAGTATAGACTAGTTGGTCAGAAATGCGTTCTCGGACGATTTGTGCGTATTGATCGGTCCCAATACGGCTGGACTGGAGAGTGTAACCCTGACACTGACTGCACTGGTCCCAGACGGATTCTCGGTGGCTACACCTGGAGCAGGCAAATTCGAGAGACTGGTTCGCTAGGCGCTCTGTTCGTAAAAATGCGTTACAATCCGGGCATTGTTTTGTATATCCACAGAGGGGGCATGTGGTATATCCAAACCATTCTTTTTGGTTAGAGAGGATAATTCCACGAGTAGAGCCTCCTTTTTGGTAAGATTCCAGCCAGGGGTCAAGCAGGGATTCTTCTCGAGTTTTTACCTTGCTGCGTTCTCCTATCAGAGGATTTGTGTGTGGGATACTATATGCGCTTTTAGCTGTATCCTCAGGTTCTGTAGACGGGCTAGACCCTCCTGTATCCGCAAAAGGTAGAGCACTGTCAGTGATCATTATTGTATACCTTGCAAAAGAGCGAAAGAGATTCACCAATACAGGAATTCTGTCGACAAAGAGCGTCGGGGCTAGGTATAGGTGGTAGAGGGGATTTTTGATCTGGTCGAATATAACAGAACGAACCTTCGATATAACACTAGGTAAATACTCGAGAGTAGTTGCCAGTATTCCAGAGAATGATTCATTTTTATTGAGAAAAGATGCACATTGATACGGTGTTGTGATTGCTAGGATTTTGGATTGCTTTGCAAAGTCCTGGGCGTATGATGAATCAGGAAATATGATTGCCACCCCTGATGGTGAGTCTAATTCTGTATAGTAGGCATAACGATCTGGTCTGGGGAGTTGTAGAATGTGTACATGGGACGGTTCTGTGGAAAAATCCGTCTGAGTGAGGAATACTACAAATGGGTGGAAAATCCCGTGAAACACTGCATTCGTCGGAGCATTGTGGGTAGAGCAGTACTCGAGGAGTTTGGCGATATAGGCACTCGGGATATATGATCCTGTTCGTGTGACCCCGCCCCTCAGCTGGAATCCTGCATTTTTGACGTCGGCTCGGATAGATACCGCATCTACACTATTGATAACGATGCACGTATACGTGGATTTTTTGAACGGTGCAGTGACAATAGACCCAATAGGGAAATCTTCGCTACAAAGGTAGGGCAGACTCGGTATCGTGATTGCGCGATCGATAGGGATGACGGTGATAACAAACATGATATCTGTAGTATACAGGATTTTTTTATTCCAGATACTTCTACGGTCTTTATTGGTCAAAATTTATCTGAAAAAATCCTGTAAAACTCAGTTATGATTCAAACAGTTTTGGATTTTTTCATACAAATTTTGACCGCAAAGAATGCGTTTACAGATTCGGATTTCTACGAACGAGTCCGAATTCTTCGAGGATGAGACCCTTTAATTCCATCATCGAGAGCGTGATCCCGAGGGTTTGGACTGGAATATCGAGCTTTTCTGAAATTTCGTTTTTAGAGAGGTTATCAGTGAGGAGATTGTAAATCTCTAGCTCTGAATCAGTTGCAGAGGCTAGGATATGGGAATTTTGGGCTTTTGGGATCGATTCTGCCATTCCAATTTCTCTCAGAATGTCGTTGGTGCAGGTGATCGGGGTTGCCCCTTGCTTTATCAGGCGGTTGCACCCGGCTGAACTCTCTGCGAATATGGGCCCTGGTACTGCACCGACTGTGCGACCATATTCCAATGCTGTATGGGCAGTAATCATAGTCCCGCTGTCATACGCAGCCTCTATAATGATTACCATATCTGCTATTCCTGCCATCAGTCTATTGCGAGCCGGAAATGTCCAGATCGCAGATTTTGTCTCGGGGGTGAGTTCTGATATTAATCCTCCTCCTGATTCGATGATACGTTCTGCCAGACCTCTATTTGCAGCGGGATAGAGCACACTGGGTGATAATCCTGACCCAGGAAATGCATAAGTAGGAATGCCGTATTCGAGGGCGTATTCATGGGCCAGGGTATCGATTCCGAGTGCCAAGCCCGATACAATCCCCACAGGATAACCCGCGAGCCCTTTGATCAGGAATTGTACGGCTTCGCGGCCGTATTTTGTGTGACCTCGGGAGCCTACAAAGGTGATCAGTTTCATATCAGGGTCGGGCATAGACCCTCGGAAATAGAGTTCTTTTGGTGGTTGGGGGATTTCTCGGAGGGGTTGGGGGATGCGGTCGGGTGGGATCCTGTTGATAGCGATCATAATGAGTTATTGAACATAGACTAGCATAGCTGGTAAATACGGCAAGTGTGGTAGAGGTAATTTTGGTCGGGTTTCCGGATGGGCGGGCCGATACCTATCCCGGGCTCGTACCACCTGTGATCCGGCCCGCCAATCAAAACCTCTAGTATAAACGACACTTTCCTTTGTCTTTTATAGTGTCGTTTATCTTTTACCTCTCGTTTCTGTTTTAGGGATTCTTTATTAAGGTTTTATTTGTATTTATAACGTTGTTGGTCATCCCCGCTTGCCGGGGATTTAGGATATACATAGATTGAAGGGTAAAGATTTTGTAATTCATTTAGTGTATCAGTACTTTGACTATTTGTTTTTAAATCTACAGAGTATCTGAGATCCCCGGCAAGCGGGGATGACGTTCAATGTTACGAGCTTTGAAAATCTTTCCAGTAATTGGCCCTGAATCCCTAGGTTAACCCTGGAAAGACGGACAGGTAACAGGGTAATGCCGTGTTTTTCCCCAGCCCCAGTATTTTCTAATCACTCGATTACACCCAAATGGTATCATTTCTCCGACGAAAAACTAGCGAATAATTTCTGTTTTGCTGCTCGCATTGCTGATGCTGATGCGGCATGACTCTGA
>JANPGR010000043.1:0-5187 GCA_031424015.1 Candidatus Nomurabacteria bacterium | reverse complement strand
GGGTGATCATATTTCGTAATAATATATATTTTTGTTAATAATTTGGTTTTTGTGGGGTTGTGGTGTGGGGGGTCATATGATTGGCCGCCCCCTTCGGGGCCGGCCTTTCTTCTACCTCTGCCAAATAGATTGGTTTCTTATTTACTCACAGAGAGTTTGACACGTCCAGCAATACGACGACGTGCGATAACCTTGCGCCCGCCAACAGTCGCCATACGAGACATAAATCCGTGTGTACGTGCGCGTTTTACTTTACTCGGGTTGTAGGTGAATGACATATACCCTATAATCTACACATTTCTGACAAAAATGCAAGTAGATTGTCACCCTGGGTTGTATATCACAAACGGCTAACAGCGTAGCTGTCATCCTCGCTTGCCGGTGATCTAGGGTAACTATCACAGAGTCTCTACTTTAGTCATACATACAAATTCAAAAAAAACAAAACACAAAGTGGCGAGATTTTTCATTTTGTTTAACTATCTGAGGTCCCCGGCAAGCGAGGACGACAATACAGTATGAGCTTTGAAAGTCTCTACAGCAATGAATCTTGCCTATAGATAGAGAGTAGTATTCTAGCTTTCTCTGTGATTTCCGGTAGTATAGGGTTATATGCAGAATATCCGCAACTTTTCTATTATTGCCCATATAGACCATGGCAAATCGACCTTGTCTGATAGAATTCTGGAAATCACAGGGGCTATAGCAGAACGTGATATGTCTGACCAATTGCTGGATACTATGGAGCTAGAACAAGAACGCGGAATTACTATAAAAATGCAGCCAGCGCGAATGCTCTGGAGTTTTCAGGATACAGAGTATATTTTGAATCTGATTGATACGCCTGGGCATATTGATTTTTCTTACGAAGTCTCCCGCGCTATGAAAGCCGTCGAAGGGTGCCTCCTCCTCGTTGATAGCACCCAAGGACTCGAAGCACAGACATTCACGGTGCTCGAAATGGCACGTGCGAATAATCTGAAAATTATTCCCGTAATTACAAAGATAGACAGTCCCTTGTCTCGCGCAGATGATATCATACTCGACCTCTGCGAACTTCTGGGTTGTAACCCTGATGATGTATTAGCAGTCAGTGGCAAAACAGGGGCAGGGGTGCGCGAACTCCTCGATGCTATTGTCCTCCGTATTCCCGCACCAGTTTCAGAATATAATTCCCCTCGGGCGCTCGTGTTCGATTATGAATACAGTAGTCATACAGGGATTATCGTGTATGCGCGTATTATGGATGGATCTTTCCGTCGCGGGGACACCGTGTCATTCCGTGGTGCACAGAAACGATTCACCATATCCGAAGTAGGCACCATTCATCCAAAAAAACACAAAGCAGAAATCCTCTCTGCAGGAGAAATCGGATATATCGTCACCGGGATCAAGGACGCAGCAATCGCAGCGGTCGGAGATACAATATCAAATCCGTCAGCGGACGTCCCAGTAATCCCAGGATACCAACCACCACGTCCGATGATCTGGGCGAGCGTCTATCCGGAAACTCAAGATGATTTTGCAGAATTGCGTACGGCATTGTTCCGATTGAAACTCTCTGACTCTTCGCTCTCATTCGAAGAAGAAACCTCAGGACTCCTCGGTCGCGGATTCCGTTGTGGATTCCTCGGGATGTTGCACCTCGAGATAATCAGCGAGAGGTTGAAAAGGGAACACAACCTCGAACTCGTATTCACACAGCCGACGGTGACATATCGTGTCGTGACAAAGAGAGGAGTGAGCCAAGAAATCTACAACCCATCACTCTTTCCCGATTTTGGCGATATTGGCGAGATTTATGAACCATGGGTATCTGTGATGTTGATGGCACCTGATAGCGAGGTGGGCAGTTGTCTGACCCTGTTGAATGAATTCGAAGGAACCAACGTAACTATGTCGTCAGGAAAACATACGTTGTCAGAAATTCGCGCCGAAATGCCCGCGCGTGAATTGATGCGTAATTTCTTTGATGAATTGAAATCAAAAACGAGTGGATTTGCATCTCTGGTCTACGAACAGTTGGATTATCGTCGAGGTGATGTGGTTAGGCTCGATATTAATGTGAACGGAGACTTGCAACCCGCATTTACAAAGATTGTCGCAGAGACGAGACTGCGTGACGAGGCAGAGGAGGTCGTAGAAAAATTACACAAACTGATTCCTCGTCAGCAAATTATCGTAAAAATCCAGGCTTCAGCAAAAGGCAAAGTCGTATCGAGCCGTCAAATATCAGCGATTACCAAAGATGTCGCAGGGTACCTCTACGGTGGGGATATTAGTCGAAAGATGAAATTGCGCCAGAGGCAAAAAGAGGGAAAAAAGATGATGCAGTCACGAGGGAGTGTGGATATTCCGAGTGATGTATTTTTAAAGATGATGAAATAATTTTTTTAGAGTTTTTTAAACGAGGGTGAAAGAGAAAATACAAAACGGCAAAAGCTTTGCTTTTGCCGTTTTGTATTTTCTCTTTCTTGTGTAATAATAGAAACCATATGAAACAACCACAGGTACGCGTCGGCAAATCATCAGCTGGACTAGGACTATTCGCAGAAGAAGACATTAAAAAAGGCCAGTTTATAATAGAATATACCGGAGAAAAAATCACCACAGCAGAAGCCCAAAAACGTGGGGGGAAATATCTATTCGAAATCAATTCTAAATGGACTCTAGATGGCAAAGATCGAAAATATACAGCACGCTATTTGAATTATAGTTGTGATCCAAATTGCGAACCGAGAAACGTTAGTGGAAAGATAAAAATATATGCAATTAAAAACATTTTAGCAGGAACAGAATTGACGTATGATTATGGTGAGGAATACGTAAATGAATTCATAAAACCTTTTGGCTGTAGATGCGAAAAATGTTCTTTAGAACCTATCCAATAACCCATAGCGAACCCTCTTCACAAGAAAAATAACGACTGAAAGGAGTATATTTTTCGAGAAAAGCGCCGTAGGACGCGTGGGTGAGTCTTGGGTTATTGGATAGGTTCTTAGAAAAAGAATAATTTCTCAACAGCTGGTTGTTTCTCCAAGTCTTTGATATACTTGTTGGTATATGGAAGTCAGAAAATTATTTCAATATGTATTGATGGGTATTGGTGCTTTTATTTTTGTCCTCGCTATCGGGCTATTCGCCAGCTATAAACCTAGTCAAAAGGCGGTCGATGCAGGGATCAAAGCCAATCTAAAACTCTGGGGTGCAATGCCGATAGAAATAGTCCAACCGATGATTTCCTTGGTGGGCGAAACCTATCAGGATTTGAAAATTCAATATACAGAAATTCCAGGTGACCAAATGGCAAATCAATTGACCACAGCTATGGCGACAGGTACTGGCCCTGATATGATTCTGATTGATGATCAGCACGTGTTGCAATACTATCCTCTGGTTCAGAGCCTCGATTTTGCTCAGTATCCAGAATCAGCATATCGTAGTACCTATGCAGATGCAGGGTCGGTATTCGTTTTGCCATGGACTATTGTTGGATTTCCTGTTGCTATTGATCCACTGGTCCTCTATTATAACAGAGACCTCCTCACAGCAGGATACGAGAGCGAGCCAGCACATACCTGGCTCGAAATCCTCGATCACGTAAAAAAATTCACCCAAGTAGACAGTAGTGGTAGGATCAGTTTTGCTACGATACCCATCGGTACCATATCCAATGTACGACACGGTGTTGATATCTTGTCGATGTTAGCGTCTCAACAGTTGAACCCGCTCGTTACCTATTCATTGGAGAAATTCACCCCAACCCTCCAGGGTATTCCCAACAGCGACCAATCCCAGGATACTTCGATTGCTCGTCCTGTAGAATTTATGAGTGCATTCGTCAATCCGAACAGTTCGAGCTATACCTGGAATGCCGGATTCTCTGATTCATTGACTGCATTTTTAGGAGAACAATCTCTGTATTATTTTGGCTTTGGAAGTGAATATAATACTATTCGTACTCAAAATCCAAATCTCAATCTCGGGATAACGATCGCACCTCAAATCGACACAAAAATACAAATTAAAAAATCCACCGCAGGGCGTGTATATGCATTGTCGATAACAAAGACATCAAACCAAAAACTCGCAGCATATAATGCAATCCAGATTATTGCAGGCAATACTGCAGGGTCTGCCATTTCGGGTACGGGTCTCGTGCCTGCTCGGCTCGATCTCCTCGGTGTGACCCAGTCAGATCCACGTATCCAGACACTCTACAAATCAGCACTGATAACCCGCAGCTGGTGGAACCCAAATGCGCTCGGAGTCGAAAATGTATTCGACAAAACCCTCCAATCATTCCAATCAGGGACGATGAATACCTATGACGCACTGGATCGTATGAGCCAGTATCTCGAGAGAGAGTTAGGTAAAATCCGCGTACCATCGAGCGATGACCTACCTACAGGAGCCGAGGCTACAGGATTACCGGGTGGGTTGTAATAGACGTAGAAATTTACATCCAGACTTTGCCTTGGCCAAAGAAACAACAGCGCAGTCGTCTTTCCAGGCTCGATCGAGGATGACGGAAATAACGACTGCAAGGAGTATATTTTTCGAGAAAAGCGCCGTAGGACGCGTGGGCTTGAGGAAGGCTAGTTGATGGGTTCTTAGAAACTGGACTCGGTCACTTCGCATATGTTCTCGATGCTCGGACTTCGTCTTCATTGCATTTCGGCTACGCTCGCATTCGAACATTGCGAATCGACCCCTGATTCTCGTCCCTCATCGCGCGAAAATATATCAAAAAACGACGCTTGAGGCATCGTTTTTTGATTATTTTCTGGTGATATTACCAGGACTCGGCCACCACGCATAGTCGTTTTATATATCTTGCAGATATGGGACTCGGCCACGGTCGTATGTTGTCTCGATACTCACTACTCACTTCGTTCCTATTCGACAACTACGCCTCTGCCCCAGTCTCGCGGTTTCGTTCGCTTTGGAGGCTCACAAAACATCGCTCCGACTTTCGAGCCCCTCACGCACGACGAGCAGTCGTCGTGCTATCGCGCACAAATTAAAAAACACCCAAAAGGTGTTTTTTAATTCGACCTGGGTATATACCCCGTCTGCTTGGCAGCGGCTTGTGCTAAAATACTAGAATGAGTACATACATCCACAAGCACCACAATGTAAACTGTCTTCTGTACCACATAGTATGCCCAATAAAATATCGTCGTG
>JANPGR010000042.1:0-27749 GCA_031424015.1 Candidatus Nomurabacteria bacterium | reverse complement strand
GATTACTAGAAGATAGAGAGAAATACAACCCTAAACTTCTTGTCGAGAAGCTGAGGAAGATGAAATATGATATACTAACAGAGAATCGTAGGAGATCATTAGAGGGTAGGTTTGGGTAACCTTTTCTAATGAGCTATTAAGAACCCGACGGATGTCTGTCGGGTTTTGTTTTCTTGTTATCTAATGCTATATTACCGTTAATGTTCCATTTTGTTCTTTTAACCAGCCTGGTATAGCTGCTTTTGTTGCCTCTGAAACCGGAGTTCTAGACCGTATCTCATCGTACACATAAGCTTCCTCTTTTAGGATATCGCCTTCATAATAATATATAAACTTTGAAGGGCCTCCTTCTACTTGAATCTTTTTGTTATCTTTTTTTATTCTCTCAAATAATTGAGCTAATCTTCCACTGTCGATTTCATTGCTTAAAAAATGATCTTTTTGAATCCAAGCACCTTCCGCTGGATCACCTAATACTCTTTCATCGCCCCCCCCTACAGAACCCAGACCTAAAATGTCTAAATCAGGCGGTTGTGGTGGGATATAGTCTGGTGAAAATTGTTCTGGAAAAATAACTTGTATTTCTTTTCTATCTTGTAAACTTTTTTTGAGAAGCTCTTTGACTTCATCTTCATCAAGGATTCCTCCTCCATCTTTTACAGAACCTTCACTGTCTATTGGGTACTGAGTGTAAAACCCATTACTATATTGTATTTCAATATAATCATGATCATATCTATCATCCTCACCACTATCAGTCCTAATATTATTACGAAATACTGAATGGATACGAATCTTTTTCCCTGATTCAAGATCAGAAAGAAAAGATTCAACTTGCTCTTCAATAGAAGGGGGGTTCTTCTGTTCTGGGTTATTTGACATAGATACTATTATTTCTCACAACCACAATCCTCGCAACTGCTGTCACAAACACAGACACCGTTGCTGCATACGCATTGTGTGGTTTTTACTGTCATATCACTCTGGCCTGCATTACAATCGCAGTCAGAGCAGTCTGTTGGACATCCGCAATCATCTGGTGTACCACCACACGCGCAGTCACCTGACATACTGTCGCAAGTGCCTGATTTCCAACAAGAACAGCGTGATTCGAGTGAATATCGTCCAGCTCCAGAGAATATTAAGGATAATGAAGCGAACAAATATGCGAATGGACTCATCATAGCCATAAATCCTCCCATACGTATCATAACGATACTCGCAACGATCATAATCACAACGAGAATAGCTGATGCGATCATCGTCCCCGCACCGAGCAACACCGCCAACCCTCCGAGGGTTTCGAGTATTGCCACAGCCCATGCCCAGAATACTCCAAACCCCATCTGTCCGAACATCATCGAGGTCATTTCCATATTGGAAAGCTTTTGGATTCCTGCCATGATAAATATCCCTCCTACTCCGATTCTAATAATCAATAATGCTACATCGGGCTTTTTGAGACCTTTGCAGATACATTTGAGTTTTTGCATAAAAATAAATTTTAGTTTTTATTGGTTAGTAATGAATAATGGAACACATCTAGTATATCATTTTTTTCATATCCTAAAAAGGGTTTTTGCACATTATGAAAAATATATGAAATACAATTACTGGAAAAAGAATTGGACAGACCCTGATGATTCTTCGTTTAGATTATATACACTCTGTATGGTGAGATTGGCTGTTTTTGTGGTTTGGTCTATATAGATTTGATTATCATTGTCTCCTTCTGGGATTTGATAGTCAGTAGTATTCAATTTCCAGGAATACCCGAGACCGCGGAGGCCGTCTCGACTCTGCATAAAATACGGTATTGCCTGCACTGTTACTGTTGCATCACGGAGAAATAGTGTTTCTGATTTTTCAAAAGATGGAGCGCCAACAGATCGTGGCGACCAAAATCGAATATCTGGATCTGATACAGGAATGCTCATGGATCCCTCTGCGGTGTAGCCAGAATTCCCCGGCAGGGACGCAACGACAGATATAGGGAGGTCTCCTGTGAGGAGGCTCTTTTTCAGGATAATGCTGTTTTTACCAAATCCTGATTGATCTGATAGTGTGCGTGGACCATTTTTCCAAAGAAAAAACAATCTATCGAGTGAATTCGCACCAACAGGAATAGCAGTAACTCGAATGGTTCCCTCTCTTGGCGCGAGAGGTTTACCACGATACCAACTAGGCACATAACTGTCGACTGCTTCCCAGAGAAGGACGACGTTGCCTGTGGTTATGGTGATTTCACGGCTCTGAGGATTGATTCCTCTGCCGATGACTGCACGGACGACGTAGGTAGGGGTTTGTGTGTTCGTTTGAATTTGTACCGAAGTAACCGCTTGACCACTCGTTATCAGGCTCCCATTCACATACCACGTGATGAATTCAAAATCCAAATTGATATCTGTACTATCGAGCGACACAACTACTATGTCTCCTTGTTTTGGGTATTCAGGCTTTTTTGATATTGTGATGTCATCGGCGATTTGTGCGTACACAGGCACAGTAGCAAAGAATATTCCTGACAGGAGAGTACACAGAAAAAGAGATAAGAGGAAATTTTTCATACTCAAATATTATGAGGTTTTGTTCTCGGCTGTTTGACGGGCTAATAATTCTGCTGGATTCGAGGTGATGATTTGTTCTTCGGTTGCTGACGCGATCACGCGGAATGCAGCATGACGCCGCCCTGCAAAGAATATCCCCTCGCCCACTCCTGCTTCGAGTAATAAATATTTTTCTTCGTCGGTAAGGTTGAATGTCTTTTGCAAGGTGTCAATTGTACTCGGAGATTGTTTCAATAGTATCTGCATAGACGCATTGGTCACGATAGGTAAACCGTATTTGGAGGACAAGAAATCCCCCACATCCTGAGTAATAGTAGATAATCCTAGGAAATATTTGCGACCACGTTTTGCAATACCATAGAGGAATGATGCGGTGTCTTCGGATTTCATCATAACCCACGCCTCATCCACCACCAAGAGGCGACGTTTGAGAGTCTTTCGAACTTGGTTCCAGATATACTGTGTGATGATATACATTGCCGCTGGTTTCAATTCATCCTCCATATCGCGGATAGAGAATACTACCAATTTTTTATTAATGTCTACATTACTCGGTTTATTGATAAATCCAGCCCAGGTACCATTGGTGTATTTTGTGATACGTTTTAGGAGAGAGTCTGCTCCTTCGATAGAGCCTAATACCATCTCAAAATCACTCATCAGGGGTGGATCTACCTTTCCGAAATCGGATTCGACCGTAATATCACGCAGGGCATAGGTCTCGTTGATTGCTCTGTCGATGATTGCGTCTTCTTCGGGCGAGAGTCCACCGAGGAGTACACGGAACAACCCTACGAGTGCAATAATGTTGGACCGCAAGACATCTGCGGGGTCTTCGTCTGGCAGGGGCTTTGGCAGGTCGAATGGATTAATATGATGTTCACTAGACAAGGAGATGTTGAAATATCTACCACCGACCGCCTCGGCGAGGTATTCATATTCCCTCTCTGGGTCGATTACGATTACATCAGTGTCGAACATCATGGTACGGAGTATTTCGAGTTTGGTTGCGAATGATTTCCCTGCTCCTGAAGTTGCGAATGTCACAGAATTATAATTTGGCAATGAATAGCGATCGAACAGTATAAGCCCATTGGTGTGTCTGTTCACACCATACATGATGCCTTTGTTGTCAGAGAGCTCGCTGGAAATAAAAGGAAACATCGAAGACAGCGGACCCGAATTGAGTTTAGTATCGATGAGGAGTTGGTCATCAGCCAAGGGACTGGTCGAGTGGAAACCTTTGTCTTGTTCGAACAATGCTGGTTTTATATAGATCATCTGGGATTCCATCAGCGAGCGTATCTCTGTTTCGAGTGAATACAATTCATCGAGCGAATCAGCGTAGATTGTAATATAGAGACCTACGTTAAAAATCTTTTCCTGAGATTGCTGTAATTGATCACGTAGCCTTTCGAGGTCTTGGTATGCGGTGTCGAGCATTGGGTCACGTACAACGCCTTTTTCTTGGCGTTCTTGGATGCGACTCTCTACCTCTGCTACTTTCTTTCTGAATTGGGATAATATTTCTGCAGTTTCGATCGGATGGATGTGGAGCGAAATATCCAAAACAGTATCCATACTGATCAATGTGGTGAGCCAGCCCGCATTCAAATAGCGAGGATAAGTGATCACGAAAAATGTTTTTGTATATTTCTCTCCTATCATCATCGCCTTTGGTGTGATCTGTATCGCATAGGGTGCGAGTATGTCACGGAGTTCAAATGTTGCACGTTGTTTGATATCTTCGGCAGATCCGCTACCAGACACAGAGACCCCACTACCTACAATCCCCACAGTTTCTGAGGTCGCAGGAACGGCTTCGTTTGAAGTTTGTTTACCGTCACCAAACATTGCATTTTTTATATCAGAAAATAATCCCATAGTAATCTCTAGTATATCAATGTTTAGTCAAAAGAGCGAACAATTGTTAGGGTATAGGTGTGGAGTAGTAAAAGTAGAGCGGAAAAGAACATTGGTCGGCAAATCGCTCTGCGATTTGCCGACCAATACCCTGCTAAACTAGTACTTGATTATGTCTCAAGAGGATAACAACACCTATTGCTGTATAGATTTACAAGACTATCAACCCCTTGTCATCCTCGGCGATATATTTCAAAGGAGTCCTGATAAGGCGACTATTGAAATAATCGACCGGGGATCCAAAATGCTCTATAGTTTTGAAGCGCCTACCGCAATGAGACCACTCCCGATAAACCCTACCCTTTGTTCATCACATCCAACGACCAAGCAATGTCTGACAATTTTTGATCTGAGAGGGTTTTCTTGTGATCATTTTTCAGAACTTTTGTTTCGTTGGTTGCTATCTTTTTCGTCATAGCGCGTTTATACGACCAGAGAAACATTCGCGGGCTGACATAGTGTGACAATATCGCGAATAGCATCACAGGAAAAGCGCGTCCATTGATACGAAAAAAAGCGAGAGCAAGACCAAACCCAGCGATCAGTATCGCAACAGCAATATTAATAACACTCGGCAAAAAACGTAACGCAATATACGCAGCGCCACCCCCACCAGAAATATAGAAAAACTGCGCCAATGTGAGTGGTCCTACGATGTGTTCTTCTATCTCGATGAATTGTGGGACTTCGTATCGCATAGAGTACAAATACTGTCATTAGTATATCATAGTGTCTCGGATGACGAGAGTGGATAGTGTAGGAATGGACCGGCCGCCTACGGCGGCCGGTCCATTCCCATCTCAAAAACTCTCAAAACTTGTTCCCAATCTCATTATCATTCACCACGAATACGACGAACCAACTCCACATAGTCACACGTTTTTGGGTCAGGAATATGATCCCAGTAGGATCCTGATACAATCTCTGCCTCTATGCGACGGATAGTGTCGGCAAGTTCAGAAACCTCATCCTCGCTAATCACAAACGATTCTTCAACATATTTTGTCCCCTCTTTGTCTTTGGGTTCTACGAACATCAACACCCCTCTCTCCATTCTGTACTGGCCTTCTCGAAAATTATCCAGCAACAGTTTGTAAAATGTCAACTGTCTATAATAATTCCCATCTGATGATGCTGTTTTGCCTAGTATGTCATTCCTCGATTTTGGTTTTCCTGTTTTGAAATCGATCACACACACGTGGGTATCAGAGCCATCAATATATTCCATACGATCGAGAACACCAGAGAGTACCAGATTACACTCCGGTATAATCACTCCACTCACTCGGTATTCCGATTGACCATAGAGATCAAACATAGTGTGGTGGGATTCGTACCAACCGGGCAGGCTCGATTGCGCCTTTGCTATTAGTCTATCATAATCAACATTACTAATCGGTCTCTTGTACAAATCATGCGCGAATATATCTAAAAATAATTCACTCGTAATATCACTACCTACTGATTTCATTTTATACAGAGCGTCAATAGCTGCATGCACGCTCGATCCGTACATCATTGCACTGTTCTGCAATTTTGGTACTCGAATGAGATTTTGAAAAATGTATTGCCAAGGGTCCGCCAAATAATTATTCAAATGTGTTGCAGCAAAAGGCCTACTATAGAGCAACCCCATAATGAGCTCGTGGAACTGCGCTCGAGTATCGCTGGCTACAGCTGATGTAGGGACAACTCGTGATAAACCAGCATCAGCAAATGCGCTCACGACAGGTTCTGCCTCTAGGTCTCGCAATCCAGACAAATCTGCCAGCAATTCACTCGGGACATTGAGCGATCCACTATTCGCAGTCTGACTATAACTCAATCTGAGATGAGAACGAGCCCGTGTAATCGCAACATAGAACAACCGCTTTTCATCATCAACTGAATCATTGTCTGGATCAGCGTCGAGTACACGATCGAGTATTTGGATCGGACTCGATTTGCCACCACCCCACCCGCTCGCGGTAACACCGGGAATGAGTACGGCCGAGAACTCTAATCCCTTTGCTCGATGAGCAGTCATGATACGCACATTTCCTGACTTTGCACGGCGATTGTTGTCACGGAGTGATTTTCCATGATCTACGAGAGTATGAATATATTCGACATATTCAAAGAATGTACACCCACTGTGATTTGCGGCATATTCCTGAACACTCGAAAACAATACTGATAATGATTGTAAATCTGATTCGAGAGTTTCAACTCCAGGGTCAATAACACAGAAATCTGTCACAAGCCTATCAAACACAGATACCAGAGATTCGCTTCCTGCCTTTTTATGCAGATCGAGAATCTTTTTTGCCAGATCTAGTACTGGTTTTGGCTTGTCACAATCTGCGTCTTTTATCAATTGCTCTGATGACATTATGTCTATCAATGATTTTTTGCGCTTGAGACTCACACTACGGATCAACCGCGCCGAATGTACAGGATCGAGAGGACAAAACGAGGCGTACAAAAATCGTGCCATAGATTCATCGTTGTGCGGGTCATAGAGAACATTCATCAGATGCACGATAGATGCAACCAACGGAACGCTAAACACATCAGTATCTGCCTCGAGATTCGCCTGGATACCCGCCAGCTGACACGCTCGCAGGATTGCATTCCCGTGTGAATTCTTTCGGACCAAAACAGCTATTTCTGTCGGATCGATTCCTTGTGATAGGAATTCTCGTATCCATACTGTTACTCCGAAATTTTCCGTAGCCTCATCAGGGAACACAGACAGTGTCGGGTGAACTATTTCTGTGGGCTGTGCAACGAGGGGGACCTGGGCAGGAATGACGCTGTGCGCCAGATCGAGGACACCCTGATGAGATCGATAGTTTTGCGAGAGGTGGATTATTTTTGCATCAGGATATTTTGTCTTGAACCCAAAGAAATATTCAGGCGACGCTCCCTGGAATCGATAGATTGCCTGTTTTTCATCACCCACGACAAATAAATTCGGCGAATCAAAAAAACTCGCGAGCAATGTTATCATCCTGTTTTGCAATCGATTGCTATCCTGATGTTCATCAACGAGAATGTACTGGTATTCTTCTTGGAGACGCAAGAGGAAATCAGGATCCCTCTCCATACTCTCGACGACTCGTATCAGCATATCAGTAAAGTCATACTGCTTTCGTGACTTTTGTTCGCTCAGATACATCTCATACAAATCTGCCAACTCTCTATTTTTTTCAACCAGCTCTATCGCGTCTTTGTATTCTGATTTTATTTTTCCTTTGTGTGCGCCTTTTTCATGATACAGATCAGTCGATGACTGTATCTCTGTCATTTCTGCATCCGCTGCTATGCGCAACATTTCTGGACTAATATGTTCCCTCTTTAATTGATCGAACGCAGTTACGAGGGCATATACATATACATTGCGTGTATCATACCACTGTATGTAGGTGCCTCGAAAATTTTTCAGAATATGCTCTACCGTACGTATCTGATCCACCTCGGTCGCGAGCTGGCTGTCCATCATCCCGACGAACATCTCTGGAAATCGACTGATAATACTACTCGCAAAACTATGAAATGTATGAATGTGTACTCGATACGCCAGAGATCCCATCATTCGTGCCAGACGTATACGCATATTCGCAGCTGCCGCCTCGGTGAACGTCAGGGCCAGTATCGCATCAGGTGGAGTATCTGTAGACTGCACGATATTCGCGATACGCAATGACAGGATCTGGGTTTTGCCGGTACCTGGACCTGCCAAAACCATCACCGGACCATCGAGTGTGTCGACTGCCTGCTTTTGCTGGGGATTGAGTCTGCCATATTCGAGAGAAAACACATCATTATTCTGCATATAGGGATAGTATATAGCAATTGGTAGTTAGTATCTAGTATCAGTATTTAGTAGACTATAACAAGTACTCTCAAGTCTAAAAAGGATTCCTGGGTCCCGGATCATTTCCGAGACAGCATAGTCGTTCGTACCTCACTCCTTGCTGTTCGGGTCCGGGATGACGATAAATTATTTCACCCCAGCGTCAGTCGCCAGCTGCCCCGCTCCACCTACAGAGTCTCCAGGATTGTACAATTCATACAATAATTCTACTAAATGTTCAGTATCCAATTGTTGTATCCCGAGTCCGAGCGAAGACAACCCACCAGAGACAACATTCATACGCTGTTCCAATTGAGCGATTTTAGATTCCATTGGGGTTTCTGCCTCACCCAGTGCTGTTGTCTTTTGCCCGCCAAACATCGAACCAAAGAATCCAGATTTTTTGGACTCGGACTCTATCGCACTCCCTGCAAAAGGAATAATGACATAAAAATTCTTTTGCATAATATGCTGATTGTCTGCGATTGTTTTGATATATTCTATATACATTGCTGTTTGGAGGCGGAGGAGATCTTCGGGGATGACTTCGAGTCTGTCCTGCAATGTTTTTACATACGGCCTCACGTCGAACATACGCGAATGAATCACGATCTGTATCGAGAATTCGAGTGTATTTAAAAAATTCTGAAACGCGGTCATCGTAGCCTGCTGTTCATCAGGAGATTTCAACGCCAAGTTGGTCGCAGACACGGCCAGAACCCCTATCAAGGTACCGTCACTACGGACCATAACCCCATGGTCAATATCGACTACGGGTATGAATTCCTGCGCTGGAGATGATGATCGTGATTCGGACATACCATTGCTATACCTATAGTATAACATAACTCAGCACAAAACTATTTCATAATCCACTATTGCCTATTCTAAATAAATTCAACACTAAAATCTGCTGCTTTATGAGCATTCAAAATACAATCTCGTACCCAAGATTTCTTTACGTTTGAATCTGTGCTCGTCATGAATTGAGCTACTTTGCCAGATTTATCTTCACACAAATTTACTTCTTTGTAGAGATCGTTCTTTTTACCTGCGAGAATTTGTAATTTAATCCCATTCCACATAGATTTTGTCATGCCCGCATCTCGCTGTACTACGTATTGTATATTTTTTTCCTTTTCATCAAATTTGTTATCATTTTTATGCTGTGCTATTTTAGTAATAAATGCGGCGACATTTTCGTTGATATCCTTACCTTCTTTAAACTCAAACTTTGGTACGATAATGCGTGGAGCTGAAAGATCTAAATTCTTTTGAGTTTCTGCTACACTTTTAAAATAATCAAATCTAAAACTATCAGTTCCTTTTACATTTTCCACCGCATCTTTTACTGACTCTTTTACAAAATCAATATATCTTTGATCAACTTTATTATAATCTATAGGATACATCCCTTTTTCTTTTCTAATTGCAATCTCACTTTCGATAAACTTTGTTGTCTCTATGGTTCTTGCTGCCTTTGAAAAAGCTTCTATACTTGGAGACCCTCCTTCTTTCCAATTTTTACGTGTAGCTATTTCTGATGTTGCAATTTTTGCTACATCACCCTCTGTTGCTATTGAATCCCACCAATCTTCATCGCGAGATGAAGTATCAATTGTTTCTATTTTTGTATCAGATTGAGCGGGTATAGTTTTTTTCTCCTCAACTTCTTCCTCTACTTTTCCCCCTTCCGCCTTGCGGATGTCTCGTTCTGATCGTTTATCAAAAAGTTTTGTAAGGAAACTTTTTGATGCTGCATAATCGGTTTTTTGTATACCAATAGGACCATCTTGGTTGTTCTTTCCTTTTTTATCGTAATTATACACTGCATCTGCAGGGCCTCCTGTAATGCTATAATTATTTCTTGTGTCAATTGTAGGTACTTCTTGTTTTGGTGCAACTATTCCATCTGTTGTTTCTATAGGGACACCTATCTGGACCTTGGGTATTAGAGGGGGTTGTTCTACTCCAAATGTTTGATTTACTCCATTTGCTCGTTTGACCCCCTTGGTCAGAGCTTCACGAGTATTTAGAGCAACTAGCATAGGTTCTGTATTGTAATCTTCTGGAATACCAATACTCTGTATGATTCTACCGCCAGGAAACATGTCACCAGGATGTGCTGTTACATCTCGTGCCAATGACTGCACATGGTGTACACCTTGTGCATCAACAGTATCAACTACGGCACATACTCGTCCATAGTTAGGCACCAAATGACCGTTTTCTTCGTGAAATAGCACCTTTGCCATAGGGTGGCCCGGATCTATTATTGCGTTTCCTTTTGCATCAACATCTACAAAAAATGCCCCTTCACTACCTTTGTTGGTATAATCAGATCCTAGATCGAACATGAGTTTCAAATTACCTGCTTTTGCTAACTCTTCTGGATTTACATGTGAGTTACCCACCCATGATTCATAGCCGAACATTCTCGCGATTGACATTGAATATTTACCATCTACAACTTTTGCTGCATCCATTCTGAGTTCATTGCCATTATATTGATGCCAATCAGCAGAACGTCCACTATTGATAAAATATTTATCACCATCAAATATTGCCTTTTGGAAATAGTTTTGATTTTGTTGGATAAATTCTCTATGATCTATTAACCCTGCACCATTACCAGATTCTGCTCCAGCAACAGTATTTTGTATTTCGAATCCTTCACTCTTTAGTTGATTTATTGTTTGGTCATACCCTGTAGCACCAGGAGTTAGCACAAGGTTATCTCGAACAACCACATCTCCGATCATGATACGCTGACT
Organism: Candidatus Nomurabacteria bacterium; assembly: GCA_031424015.1. Classification (GTDB taxonomy): domain Bacteria; phylum Patescibacteriota; class Minisyncoccia; order Phycocordibacterales; family UBA1006; genus JANPGR01. The sequence continues at coordinate 16,647 of JANPGR010000042.1, read as the reverse complement.
ACCGTCGAGATTGGAGTGTAGAGTATACCCTCTCGGCATATGCACATCACTAGTTGCTAGTTTGTAGGTACTACCCATATCAGGAGGAGCCACCTCATAACTCGGAGCATGCCCTATGTTTCTCCATGCACCCATTAGCATTGTCATGGATTTGTCTCCTGGGGCTCCAGATTCATGATCTCTCATCCAATCGACACCAGATTCTACCAATCCGATCTTGTGATCAGAGAAAAATGCCATAGTTTCATCGGTTACTATCCCCATAGTCAACGAATTCACTACACTCATAATACCTTTGCGCGCTACTGCATTGTTGCGTAATTTGTTTTCTATACCTTGTTTCTCTGAAACATTACCTCGTATTGTTTGCTCTATAGTCGTACTAGAATTTTGTAATCGTCCTAATAAACTAGCTTGATTTGGCATCTGGCGTAATTGTGCTATCAACGTACAATATAGCATATCCATTTTGGCTCTCTCGCCTTGCGATTGTGCTCTACCAGAAAAAACAAAAGTATCTACTCGATTCGTTGGAGATTCTGCTATATTCCTCCTCGATTTATACTGAGCCATATTCATAACAATATCATTCAAAACCTCAGGAGTTACTGCTTGTGGATTCTGTCGCATCAAATCTATACTATTTTGAAATACATCAATAACATCCAGAGCTGAGAGCGTCGATTCATGAATGATTGCTTCGCTCATTCTCCTGTTTCTATCACTCAAATTTGCAAACTGTGAAATATCATTAATACCCTCTGTCGCAAATCTACGTTTTGCATTTACTGCATCACGTTTGTGTCTCAGGTTCTCTTTGCTCCCCGCGATCACTGCACCTGCGACAGCACCGAGTCCGAATAGTGCTGCTTTCTTTTTCAGGGTATAACTTCCAACTCCTGCTGCCAGATATACTGCATTTGCAATAGTATGTTCATCGAACAATGCACCCAAAACCATGTTCTTTTTCTTTAGTTTGTCTACGAGTTTGTTCAAACTACTCAACTGCTCTTCTGTTTTTACGGCAGATCTAGCTTCTCCAATAATAAATTCCAAATCAATATCAGTACGTTTGATGTTTTTATCGTGTTCGAGTTGCTGTTTTAATGCTCGCAGACCTTCAACGGTGTTGGTCGCATATGCCATCCATGACTCATCATTTTTTCCTGTTTGACCTTTGTGGGCACGGATACGCTGAATGATTCTATCACTCAATGCATCCTCAGATAAATTACCTGTGGTATCATTTGCAAATTGCCAAAATATATTAGTGAGATCTGTTTTCAATTGCCCTGTTGCCTTTTCATGAGTTTCTCCTGTAAACCGCAACTCACCCATAGTATTTTCTGCCGCTGCGATAAAACGCGACACTACCGCATTTTTTGCAGCTGCATCGTCGGTTGGATCTTCGTAAATCTGATTAGATTCTCGGATTCCTCTCTCTACTCTTTTTATGTCACGATTACGATAATATTCTGCAAAGATATTCTTTTTTAATCTATCGATTTTAGTACGAAACCAACCCTTTGCCTCCGCAGGAGGTGGCTCTGCTGCATTGTCCATTGCTCTATCGAGAGCCTCACCCTGTGCCAGTTGTGTTGCATCAACCACCCCTATGGTTATTTTTGTTTTTTCTGTTGGAGGAATTTCTATCTGCGATGGAGCCTTTTCTCCTGGTGTTACCTTTTTGAAATCTATGGGTTTTCCCTTTTCTTGTTGATCGAGGAGAATCTTTTCTAATTTCTTTAACCTCTCATCCAGAGAAAGGTTTTCACGTTTTAGTTTCTCATTATCAACTTTGAGAGATGCATTTTCTGCCATCAGAGATTCAATGCTCTGTTGTGTTGTTTCTAATTTCTTTACAGCAACGGGTTCCTGCTGTACTGGCTGCTTAGGTGCCAATTCAGTAACGGTGATTTTCTGAGTAGGGACATATCCTGATGTTTTCTCTCCTAACAATTCTTTGAAACCATTATGGAGTCCATGTATATTTTTTAAAAGACTCTCTCGCTTGTCATCTGGAGCACTCTCTGCGAGATTTTTCATAGATTCCAGATCAGGTTTGGCTGCATTGTATAAATCTTGAATAACAATAACCCTGTCTGGATCCAAACCTCCATCAGGCAACCGCTGATTATTGTTCACATTAAATGCCCTATCCTGCAATTCTAAAGCTTTATCTTTTAATTGTAAAAACTGCGCATCTATTGCTTTTTCCTTTTGCACCAAATCTTCTTTATTTTGTGTTTGCTGTTCAGTATTTGTCACGGATGTGGAGATTTCTGATTTTGCAGGTACTGGATTGGTAGAGATTTCATTATCCTCCTCTGGCGAACCATTGAGATAATAGCTATACTGTGTTGTGGCAGGTTTTTTTACCGGATCTTTTGGTGCAACCTTTTCTGCAGGTTTGTACACTACCGTGGGTTGAGGATCTCCTGAACCAGGATTGGGCATGTTGGCTTCTTTTGCAGAAGATGTTTCTCCTATCACAAGGTCATCATCAGATATTTCATTTGTATTCACAGCTACACCAGGCAACGATAGCTCAGGTTTCTGACCTACATCCTGAGGTATGTCTTTTTGTTTTTGCTGACCTGTAATTAGTTCTATCGAACCTTCATTATTTGTATTATCAATACTAACTCCAAATCCACCATTATCAACACTCGTTCTCATTCTCAATTTGCAGCCCTCTATTTCTTTATCTGATCCTGGTCCATGGTAATATATTTCTGCTGGTTGATCTATTCCCCATTTACCATTTTCTAATCTCAGTTTACCTAATTTAATTGTTGTTATTTTTTGAGCCTCACTATCAAACATATTTTTCTGTTGAGTACCCGGATTGATATTTATTTGTCGTTTGTCTAGTGATCCAGCCAGAGCTTCAGGATCCTGACTAAATTCATAATATGCCTCTGTATCTGATATTTTATACATTTTATAAAAATGAGTTCTACTGAGAGAATGTGATACGGGATCCGAAGTAAAGGTCCCATTATTATCTGGCCTGGTTAAAAATAACTCCTGTGCATTTCCTCCATTAGGGTAATTAGTTATAGAATCTTGAGGTTTTCTATCATTTAAAATCATTTCTTGTATTTTATCCAGAGTATAAACTCCAACAACAGAGCTCCATTGATCTTTAGATTTATCTCTCGCAGGCATTTGAAAACCACCTTCTTTCATATATTATACAACTAACCCTAAATAGACAGCTCGGAATTCGATCAGACTCCTCGCGACGATTGCTGGCATGTCAACTCTTGTTGATGCTATAAATCCCTGGATTTGTTCTGATGGTGCGTCCGCGTCAGTGAGAGCTTCGAAATACTGTAATTCGTCTGGCGACATTGCAGCTAATGCATTCATCATGATGTGATCCTTGGTGCGCTCTAGTATGTCCTCTATCATTACCGTGCGTATATCGGGGTCTATCTCTGTATCAGGCATAGTTTCCTGTAGATTCTCGGCCAATAAATCCTCTGCGTATACAGTCAGTTGATTGTCTAACAATGATTGGTTGGATTCAGGATTCATAATGAAAAATGGATTATACTCATAAAGAGAATTTGACACCCACAGTATATCACAATGCAAATAAAATATACAAATCATATAAACCATGACTCTGTGTATATCCCTCTTGCACCCCTATATACAAAAAAGCCCAAGCACCGGAAGAAAATAAATAATTATTCTTCGTTATGTGCTTGAGCCATTCTCAAAACTTAAGTCTTTATGGTGTTCGAAGATTTTTGAAATCCTCTTCCTCATCTTTAATGTTGTTAGCAATAATATATGTGTAGCTATCTGGCCTGCTGGTGAATTTAATCAAAACCGGCGCAGATTCTATAAAAAGAAATAATCCAAATACAGCCCATATGATCATATCTCTCTTTGCGATATCATTTAATACCGAAATCATAAAAGATAGTCCGTTTACCGGTCTTGATAGAATCAAATCTTGTTCTTTTTGTTGAACCAAATCTAATGCTAACATTTTGCGACCATGGCGAGCTTGTACTGTATCTCTTTCTTCTCTTGCCATACTAATCAAAGAAACCTGCGCAGAAGAATCTGCGGTTGATTTTCTTTGTTCTACTAATCTCACAATAGTTTCATCCCAGTTCTTTTTTTGCTCACGAATAGCCCTTGCTACATCTTCGTCGCCTTTAGTCTTGGTGAGACCTCCTGTTCCATCAATCTCGCGAAGTAATAGTTGACCATAATAGGTCGAGCTATCTCTCGCATTTTTGAGTTCAGTGTCGTATTGAGAAACTACTTCGAATAAATTGTTTTCAGCTTCATTTACTTTCTCTTGAGCAGCTGCCAAAAGAGCGTCTTCGGTAGATCTTAACACTGCAATTGAATCGAATTTGATTTGAATTGAATTATCCTGCCGGATCTTGATCTCAGCCACTATTTCAGGCTTGAACATGATGACCCGTACGAGTTCTGAGTTGAAATATGATATTACAAATATCATGATTAATCTAAACAGAACAAATCCAACCCCTGCAGATGCACTCTTTTCATCAAGCTTTGCTTTCGCTTTACGTTCTTCAATCTGTTTGATAAAATTTGAATCAATCAATAGGATTAGTACACACCATATAGGTGCTATTACCCAACCAACTTGTCCGAGAGGCACTGACCAAGCCTGTCCTGCGACAATACCTGATACAACAGCAACCATCAATACTAAATAGCCTAAGGCTAATCTTTTTGAGCGATCACTTGCTTTACAACTTGCGAGAACTTGTTTATCTGAACCTGAGGCAAATATTACTAAGTTCATGAATGAATTCTGAATTTTTTTCATCTGTTCTAATTTTTTTTAAGATTTTGAGAAATATTTAATTTTATGAATTATTTTGATCACTGTAGGTAACTTTTTATCGTTACTTACCGTGTTTTTGACTTAAGTATTAAGATGTTAAAAATTTTTGCCAAGGAGAGAGATAACTACCTAACTCAATGACGCAACTAGTGTATCAGAGAGAGAGAAGTTTGTCAAGTGTCATTATTCGTTGTATAATGATTTGCAGCTAAAATACCCAGTAAATATTGGAGTTTTATGAGTAAAATTCCGTTTTTGGCTCCGTCAAAAACGGAATTTTTTCGAGAAAAATCAATCAGTTACATCCACTCTAAAGACCAAAGAAATTGAGAAAAGAACGTAGCCGTGATGGTGGCCTTTTTACTTCGTGAGACACTCCAGGCAATGTAGACACAGAACTGTCCAAACGCTGAATACCACCATTTGTAGTAGGGTGTATATCTACATTATCACCTATTAACGGTTCTACGGATATTGGGTTTGGTATTCTGGGGATGTTTTGATTCGTAATACCTGCAGATGTACCAGCTGGTGGGATTGTAGATACTCGACTGTCCAAAATACCAATTCTAGAATTCCCTACCTTGTTCGCATTTACCACCTGCTGTCCAAATGCATTACTCATTAATGATCCTGTTGAATTCGTTATTCTATCAATTAATCTACCTTTTGTATTACTATAATCCAGATGGATAGCATATTGTAAACATTCACTCCAGTATCCAGGACGGGAATTTGCATAGGAATTAGTCAATGCTGCTTCTATACTAATCCTTTTTTTAACAAAGTTTGTTTCAGAAAACTCACTCATATATTTTCTCGCTGTTGCTGGGTATCTACCTTTTGTTAGTTCGTAAATAATACCCTTGGTGGGATTGTTGATAGATATATTCATGAATTCACGAACACTCTGAATATTTGGGAATACATACCCATCAGTCGGTTGCATAACTCCTGTGTCATCAGGTAGTATTTCTGATAACTGGCAAAACGGAATATTTGATTCCAATATATTTAATATTGACTCAGATCGAATAATCTTTTTCTCCCGTAGGATGTTCATAATCCCAAACCATTGATCAATCAATTCGAATTGAATATCTAACTCTTCTAGGAATACGCTCTCTGGATTCATCATTTCTGACTTTTTCACTTCACGAGATTCTACAAAGAATCGATTGTCGGGCATTTTTGTCTGAATGTAAATATTCCCCAGGGAGTCATTCAAACTAGTAGTCTTTGGGATTGCATCTATCAGTCTATAGAGAGGATCGACCATACGCCTGACATCGTGCTCACATGGTGTATTGCAATATTGTTCTAATTTTTTCGTGTATTTTGCATGTAATCGATCCCTCTCTATTTGGTCGTGTTCATGTAATCCTGCGGACGGACCTGATTCCGGTGCAGGTATATCCCCTGTATACGATTCCACAGTGGTATCAGGCTCCCCTACTGGTTTATATGCGTTTCTGTTTGCTAGCCATTTTTTTAATTCTTTATCTGTGGTATATTTTTTCTTTGTGCCAAAATTCTGTAATTTTGACTCATAATAGTAATAGAGACTATTCCTCTCATCCTCGGTTAATTCTTTTGTCTTCCCTACGATATCCATTGCTCTCTGGAATCTTTCTCTGTTAGAATAAGATACCTGTACTCCTGTATTTTCTGATTGAGATTGAATAGTTGCAATATACTCATCCGCCTGTCTCAATATGTCTCCGAATACTGACGTCCCATCTGGTTTTATTTCTGTACAAATATCATAGACAAAATCTCTCATTGTCTTTTCCAACAATAAAACAGTATTTTCATATGCGTCAGTACCACTACCGATGAGTATTTGCTTTTGTTTGTATAGCTCTTTTTCTCGAGTGAGGCCAGAGGCTAGGATAATCCCCGTTTCTCCATTTGGTACAGAATCGAATTGGAAATTTAAATATTTGATAATATTCTGGAGAAACAAAGCCATAGAGGTCGGATATGCTTTGTTATCTTTTTTGATACTCTTTTTTATTTCCTCTATCTTTTCATAAATATCTGACATTGTTTTCAATGCTTTATCGCGAAAATCCTCATCACTATGAATTTTGATGTATCGATCCTCTATTCGCGCTAATTCTGACTTTTTCTTTTTTGCTAAAAATTCAAACATTGCTGTATAAAATCCTTTTGTGGTACCCTCTTTGTTAGATTTCATGAGTTTGGGCTCTTCTGACTTTGCAGTACTCTTGTTTGCTTCATCTTTTGCTTTTTGTTCTTTTGTTTTTTTGTTTTGTTTATTTTTTTCTGTTGTATATTTTACACATTTTTCTGCTAATTCGAGCACTGGCGTCTTTTTGTCAAATCTCTTGTAGATTCCATCTTTGCCAAAGAAATTATTCGGAGAGACATCTACAATGATATCAATATCTTTTTCATCATGCACAGAGACCCTGACTCCATCTGTTCCTATGATGTAGCCTGTTTTCAGCGCTTCTATTATTTGCTCATCAGTAAATTCTGCCCTTGGCCAGAATTCTAATAATTCTGAGAGATTTTTTATTACTTGAGATTGTATATGTAATTCTCGAAAAGCTGTACCATATTCTGATGTATTTTCTGGATTCTGTTTACAGAATACTTCCAATTCTTTTAAACCTGATTTATACTGCCTTTGTAGTTCTGAAATTTTATTATACATCTTTGAGAATTCATATTCCTTGATTGCATCATCCCATATTTTTTTTGCTTGTTTTTCACCTTCTTTGTTGATTGATTCCCTGTCAGATGATTTTGGTTCATTCAGTTTCCCATCTTTACCGAAATAGCCTTCTGACGAGATATTTGATAATTCTATAGGTTTATTATTTCTTGTGGTGAGTTTTTCTGCCATATATATTATTCAATCGGTTCACGATAAATATCTGCTGATAGATTTGATCTGATGCTGGCTGTCGAAAGGGATTGACTTTTCAATGTTTCCAAATTTATATTCTCTTCTGTTGATACTATCGTTACTGGGACTGGTTTTACGGGTACTTCATCACCACTATTTTCTGACATCACCTGATCCACCAAACTCGGTATGGATTGGATTATATTCGCCTGCTCTGCCTGGAGTCGAGTGATTACCCTCTCTATCACCTCTGCAATCATCTGATTTGCTATCTCTGACGACACAACCACGTGGTTGATGATGTTTGTTTTGTATAATTCTGGATTCACCAGATCCAGTAGCACCATAGCTGATTCAGAGATAAATGCATTGGATTGAATCTCGTTCAATCGATATTTTGCAGCGATCTGCCCCAGAATATCCACCCAGGGCACAGCTGACAAAGACTCCTGAGTGTAATCAGGTAGTTCGAGGATTCTGTTGGTAATGAGTGTTTGTAATTCTGGTGATATCATAATGATTAGAGGTTATATCCTGGCAGACCTTTACCTGCTCCGTTTCTCCTGAATAGGTCGATGATTTCTTGGTTTGTACTAGTACCATAGCCTGCGGCATTTATTGCTGTATTCTGGAAACTCGTGTACAGATTGCTCGCCATCTCGGGTGCTATAACCGATACCGCACCTGCCAGTGCGGTTGCAGCTACTGCAGACACAGGGGCCGTCACCGCCCCAAGTCCGCCCACTATCGCAGTAGTCAGAACCCCTGCCAACGGCGCACCTACTGCAGCTATTACTGTATCTTCGAGGGTTTTGCCCATCTTTCCCCAAGCATTTTTCATGTGTTCTTCCATACTAACTGCCAATGCAGTACCGAATACTGCTTGATTTTGTTTTACCTGTTCTATGAGTTGTTTTTGCATTGACATATCAAAATATGTTTTGTTTGTTGTATATGATCTCATCTGAGATTGATATACAGCCATTTCATCTGCTGATGCTCCCATAGGTGGTTGTGCTGGTCTTGTGCCTGTATATCCTTCTTTTATTAATTCATTTTGCCACTGCATCTGACGCATCAAATCTGCACGTCTATCAGGATCTACCTCACGAGCATATTTTTCTTTTAGTTCTCTATATGTCTTACCGTGTGACTCTGCTGTAGCGTCATCAGTCAAGAATTTACCCGACTGCAATGATTCTTCTAGCTCTTTCTTTTTTTCTTCACGAGCTTTGATTGCATCTTCTTTTGTTGATTTTTCTTTTTCGAGTTTTGCTTTTGCTGCAGTTAACTTTCCTTTTTCTCCTTGAATCTTTTTTATCTCATCTTGGGTTTTTCCTGCTATTTTTGCATCGTTTTCTTCAGCTTCTTTTGCTAATATTTCACGCTCTTTTGCTTTTATCGCAGATTCATCCGAAGTAATATCTGATTTTAATTTTGCTACACCATCTCCTGTTCTATTTTTTGCATCAAATTTTGCCTTTTCTAGATCTTTATTAGCCTGGGCGATTTGGGCTTTTCTCTCCTGGATCGCTTTGAATGTTTTTTTGATCTCGCCCATATTCCTGGCACTTGGTGGCTGGACTGCCTGTAGTTGTTTCAAATTCGCCTCGAGTTGACTGAGTCCTGGATCTCCCTGTCCGCTAGTATTATTGTTCAGTGTTGCAATAGTAGACTCCCGATCCGAAACACTTGGACCCCCTAATAATGCTCTTTGTCTATTATTTTCCGCATCAACAATAGTAGCCCGAATCGAAGCCATATTAGATCGAGTTACTGCAGCACCTGTCGCGTTACCAGCACTTTCTTGCGCTTGAGCTAATCTTTCTTGCTGTTGTAGTCTATTTTCTGCAGCGGTTTTTCTTTGTTCTTCTCGTCTTATTGTTTGTTCTCTCGCTTGTTGATCTGCAGGAGACATGTTTGTATTTAAACCGCCATCCATCTCTGCAATTCTATCTTCTATTACTTTTCTTCTCGGGCCAGAGATTTTTGGATCATTCATTTCTCGCAAGAGTTTCTTTTTATCTTCATCGGCTTTGTCTTGGAGGGCTTGGTCTGCTAGTTTTTTGTTATAGTCATAATCCTCTCCTGCTTTTTTTGCTCGGTCACTCTTTCGAGTATTGTAACTACGACTGTCTGCCTTGCCGTAATCTACACTGGCAAATTTCTGACCATCACCAGCCATTGCCATAAATTGTTTACCTCCGATCTGATTGAACAACCTCGTGTTTGCAATATTACGTGCATCATAGGATGCCTCCTTTGTCAGATAGTTCAATCTCTCGTGGGCTTGATTCTGATTTTTCTGAGAATATTTATTCGCTTCATATCGCGCGAATGGATTGAGTCGATTTGCTCCGACGAGTTTTGCTTTTGCTTCTTCTTCTTTTGCCTTTCTCTCGTCTTCGGTCATGCCTGCCAGGTCTCCGTAGCGTGCCTTTGCGATACCGCCACCCGCACGCGCAGCCAACCCACCGACAGCGCCCAGCGCCATACCACCGACAAATCCGACCGCCTTTGTAACTCCATCAGAAATCACGCCTCCCATCGTCCCTGCTAGGTCTTGGGTCATTTTGGATGCCATACGCAAGAAAAAGAATATAATCACCGTAGGCATCATAGCCTTTACCACTGTGATCATAATACCCACCTGCTCTGCGGTACCGTCGAGCCCCACCGTTGCCGTTTTAGAATTGATCAAACTCGATTTCAACATCAAAATAATGTACAAGAAAAACACATAAATAGGCGCCGTTGCAGAGAGTTTGGCAAATTCGTCCAACCAGGACTCAAAGGATAGTAGTTTTGCAAATTTGCCTGCACTACTACTGACCGCCTTTTTCACCGGATCGATCAAATCTGCAACAATAGATATGGGTACGATAATCGCGAGCATGATGAGTCCGACCGTACGAGAAATGAACAATATCGCCATCGAAGCAAACATAATGATGAGGAAAATATTCAAAAGTCCCGTCATAAAGAATATCACCAACATCGTCCAGAAAAATGAATTCGAGTCAGCGGATTGATTCTGATATTCCGCAAAGAGGATTTGTTGAGGGTTGGTCGCTTCGAGTATCGCCTCTGATACACTAATGCGGCCGGCCGATTGACCTCTGTCATTTGCGGCCTGAACATTCGCAGTTGTGGTATTTTCAATTTTGATATGGGTATAGATAGACCGAGCGACAATATTGCCCATATCGATAATGAATCGTGCCCCAAAGAGGCTAAAATTCACGAGGAGTGCTGATACGATGATCTTTACCAGGATACTGCGTGATTTGCTATTATTAGAAATAAACTGAAACCCTACATAGAGGAGAGCGATAATAAATCCGATATTGACAAAATCTCGCACAGCGATCCACCCCTGTGTCATCATGTCTCCTCCTCGGTACGTACTACTCTGCAAGGACAAAAACAGTACCTGATCAGCTAAATATGCCGACCCGACCGCGAGAAAATGAGTAAAACGGAACCACATCCCATACACAATAGCGATACTGAAACTACACCCGATAGACAACCATCCACTACACACGGAATACGGATCGAACGATTTGTTGTCACCAAAATCTACAGTACCATTGGCTGTTGTACCCGAACCTGTCGTGTCATTTTGATAGGTCTGCGCAACAGCGACATTTGGCATCACAACAGAAACTCCAACAGAAAATAGAGTCAATGACAAACACAATACCGTTACAAAACGCCTCATCATACTGTTTAGTATATCATCAAATGTCCAAAGTCAGCAGTGGATTACAGTTTTTACCGTTTTACAACTTTTGCAGACCTGAAACGGCTTTGGGACTGTAGGCGAGTTTTGCAAGGTCGAAAAAGTTGTAAAACTACAAAAACCAACACGACACTAAATCTACTATTATATTACTGCACTGGATCAACGTATTCGTTGTAATCAGAGAGGGTTGCTTTGTATATGGGTTTACACGGTATCGCTAGATTGTCCATATGATATTCCTGATCCTGGACACTATGTCCTATCGTAGGACAAGACAACAATTCTGATGTTTTCTTGCAAGGAAAATCCTCAGAACAAATCTGCGAAGTCTCAAAACAGCGGTACGGCACCATTTGACCATAGGTTTCTTTATATCTCTTGAGGACTACTTTTTCATCCTCTCTCGCTGGTGCGAGACCCAGGAACGTATTGATAGCCCTGGTATCCCGGCTAAACAGATCAACAACCCAACCAACTCCAAGAGTACTAATAGCTACAGCGGTTTCACCGCCACTCGTTCTGCTCGGTGGTTTTTTGCCTGCTAGTTCGAACATCTTTTTGCGGGTTTCTGCATCAGCACGGTTGACCAAACTATGATCCTGAAAAGCACAGTAGAGTATCCCCATTTCATCTTTCAAGAAAAGGTTAATGTATCGTTCTGTATATTTTGGTTCGTTGCGATATTTTTTTGAATCGAGAATCATTTCGTCCATTTTCTTCATATCATCCGCTATTGTTTGTTTTACTGTTTCTGCAGCTGCTATCATGTCTCCTGTTGGGATTTTTTCTCGCATTTGGGACAGGTTGTATGCTATTTTTTTCTCTGCTGTTATTCTATCGATTTTTGATTGGAGATTTTCTGTTCCTGTTGCTCTGTCTATAGTGATTCTAGGTAATTTCTGATAAGATTTTTCTATCAATTGCAATCGTGATAATACAGGTCGGTATTCGGCTATCGCTCTTTTGTATTCTTCGGTGGTTGTTTTGTACATATTTGCTACATAATTAACCATATCTTGCATTTCTGTGCTGTTTGGGATATTGCCTACTGATTCGTATTTTCCTGTTTCTGGATTCTTCCAGCTACCAGCAAAGGTATTCATAGACACGACTGTATATTGCTCTGGCGTCAGTCCTCCTATTTTTGTCAGTGTTAATGATGTTGGCAGAGGGTATTTTGCCAGCTTTTCTGCATCAAAATCAATAAAAGAAAAAGCAGGCTGAGTAAAGGGAACTCCGAGAGGAGATATCAGTGCAACATCAGCAGGATCATCATCCACACCTCCATTGACCCCCAGGTCAAATACGCTCTTTGTATAGGTGATAATTTCTCTGCCTAGTGCTGTCTGCCCTGCATTGGCAGTCTCAGTACCACCATCACCTGTGGTAAATTTTGTAAATCTATTCTGCCATCCGATATCTGGTCCTGGCAATGCAGAATCCAGATCAGCCAATTTGCGGATACCAAATCCGCGTATCATAACATTTTGCTCGTCGAGAGCGGTCAAAAGTCTCTTTGTCGAGTCGATCGCTCCGTTCTCTCGTTTTGGTTTTCGAATCTTTTTGCCATCATTATCGAGTACTAGTACACCATTAGCCGTTTCGTAGATTGGATTTCCTCCTCTGTCTGTTTCGTAGACTATTTTTGGGCGTGAATAATCAGGAATAGGTTTGCCGTCTACGTCCAGGAGTCCGGAGTCTTCGTAGACAATTTCTCCCGCTGAATTACGTTCAACAATAGGATCTCCATATAATACCGCAGGGATGTCGACGACTTCGTCGAAACTACCCGTCGGTGCATAGAGCTGTTCTGTAGTACTAGCAACATTGGTTGCGTCGAGCCCAAAAGATTTTTTCGTACAGTCTGCCTGACCACAAGCGAGTCCATTTCTCACTGCGTTTTCTGCCAATGGGATTACGCCTTTTTGTAGTACTCCTGTTGCCATTTTTATACCTGTTACGATGAGGAGGTCTGTCCATTTGTCAACACTTCGTAATTCTTCGAACTTGCCAATAACCTGTTGTGACACCGCCTGACCGATGATACCTCCTGGGGTTGTTGCGTCGTATTTTGCACAGATTTTTTCTCCTGATTTTAATACTTTCTCGAGGAGACAAGTACCTTTATCGATGAATCCACCATTGCGTGATCGTTGTGCTTCTATTTCCAAGAGTTTTGCATTGGTTTGTTCATTTAATTCTGACTGCAACACTAATTTTGCACCCATCGGGGTATTGCCCAATTCTGCAGCAGACTCCCACAATGCCCACCCTCCTGCCTTTGCATCTGTTTGCCATTTGTTCCATTGATTGGCAGCCTGTTTTGGTACTCCGTTCAAATTAGGAACACCAAACGAAACATTTTTCAGTCTACCTGAAACTGCATTTCGTGTCAGATTAGAAGCATACTCTGTCAACCCCTTTGCAAAGGTGAACCCCTTTACGTTAATCATGAGATTGAGGGCACACTTTTCTCGGGCCTTTACCGTTGCTCGCTGTTGTGCTGGTGTTAATGTCTCACTCGCTCCACCATTCACAGAGTTTGAAATTCTGATATTTTGTGCGTCGTCACTGAAAATATAGGTGTCTTCGAGGTAGGCACGCAGATTAGGATCGTCTTCGAGTGAACTAGCTGTAGGATTATACGGACCGAATCCTGCTGCGTTGAGTATTTGATTTATTCTATCGGGCGACGTCGCAATTACAGGAGGAGCAGTCTGCGTTGTTGTGACCCCTGTCACCCGATTTGTAGCTAGAGTTCCATCTGGATTGAGCCCTGTTTGTGTACTGGTGGTAGTTCCTGTAACTGTCGTAGTTCCCGAGGTAGACCGTTGTACATCAGCAAAAAATAAATCTTTGTATACTGTCAACATTTTTAGATACACAGTATCTGTTACCTGGCAGACTTTGAATTGTTTCTTTTGTTCTGCGTTGAGATTGTTGTTCACATCAGCTATCGCTGCATTTGATATCTCGTCGACATATTCCCCTGCTGTACTCCATGCGATATCGGTCGCATACTCTTTCCAGTTTGGGATGAATGACGGTCCCTCCTTTTTGAATCCGCCGGCTGACCACGTGATCACAGAGTCGGTCATTTTCTCGAGTACTTTTCGAGACAGACGTAGGGCTATTTTTTCCAACACGTCTTCTTTGAAGAAGGTTTTTAGTTGAGAAGTGGTTGAGGTCGAAGCGGCAGCAGCAGTAGCACCAGTGTTTACACTGGTAATTGTGTTTACAGTTAGATTTGCTGGATCCACAAACTGTGCATACACTGTTGCAGGTACCTGTAACAGCATAATTCCAACCAACAGGCTTGCGATAGTTTTGTGAAATTTCATATATTATTGTTTTTGTATGCTTTTAGTGAATGCTGTTGTTGCTGACTCTAGAGAGTCTACGATAAAGGGTATCTGTTTTATCATTTGGAATGCAGGAGCAGGATCAGAATCAGCATTTGCCAAGATAGCAACAGCAGACACATACCCGCTGATTGCATTTATATATGCCAGATATTCTGATGCGAATTTTTGTGGGACAGGTGTCGCCAAGAGGGCCGGGACCATCGCGATTTTGCTCTTTGTCCTGGTTTTGAGCTCTGCGGGGATAGGTTCGTCTGATTCTATCATTGTCATCAATGCAGGCACATCGCTAAATGCCATAGGATAAGTCTTTTGGATGGTGTACACAGCAGCGATGAATCGTATCCGAGCATCCCGAGAGTCAGGAATTGTACGAATATCTAATAGTGAATACTCACGAGGTTTTATTTCGCTTATGCCTTGGATTGCTATATCTGCGAGTTGTGTTTTTTGTGCGTCAGTAATCGAACCTTGTTGCTGTTCTGTTAGGAGGAGTGATGTGTAGAGGTCACGTGCGAGCGCATCAGTATAATTGGAGTCTTTGTTTTGGAGGCTCACATCGATAGAGTCTATTTCTGATTGAGTATCGAGTTTGTTTTCATCATAATCAGAAACACTATTATTATTGGTATCAGGATTGTTTGGGTTGGTGCCTATGAGGGCTTCTTCCCAGTCATAGAGTCTGTCTCCGTCACTATCGAGTGCGCCAAGATTGGTATGTGTTTCTGTTTCGCTAGAGAGTTTGGGTTGGATGGATTGTAATTTCTGAGTCACGACAGGATACATCCTCACGCCAAAATATGCAATTCCAATCACTGCAATGATATAGACAATTCTGCGTATGAATTGAGGCGATGGAGCATAGTCCTGCATATAGTAGTATTCTACCACACAGAGTCAAAAGTGTGTTGGGGATATATCTTATGATACATTAGTTTTCGGGTGACTATAAATTCACAATTATTACAAAACCACCTTTGATACCAGATCTATCCAGGCCTCGAGTGGGACATCCTCTGCTCGAACCGTACGCGGCAGAGAATACTGCTGAACCCATTGATCAAAAGAAGTTTCCTCAATAGTGCCTTTTAGCATTGTAATGAGCTGTTTGCGTTTTTGCCCAAAACCTCTATGGAGGATATCAAAAAATTTACCACCATCAAAATCTGATGGCAATCGAGATCGAGAAATACCAGTAATCACGAGGAGCGCTGACTCCACTTCAGGTGGTGGGGTGAAAGCTCCTGAGGCTATGTTCATAATTTTTTTAGGATTACCATACAAATGTACTGACAATGACAATAGGCTGTGTTTCCCTTCTCGTGCTACAATCCTGTCTGCAACTTGCCTCTGCATAACGAGAGACATAGATAGAGGCTGATTCTGTAATCCTAGGAAATACTGGATGATTGCACCAGTAATATAGTAGGGAATATTTGCAACCACGTGATACGATTCTGCGCCAATCGACAGGTCATCATAGTGTGTTTCGAGAATATCACCACAAATGAGGGTAAACATACCACTATCGATATACTGCTGGAATGTATGAGTGAGTTGAACTATCAAATCTCTGTCATATTCTATTGCGATAACACGGAAACCTTGTAATAGGAGCGGACCCGTCAGGGCTCCGTCACCTGGGCCGACTTCGACGACGATATCTCCGGGTTGTGCCGAACTCGAATTAGCGATGCGCTCTATCACATGTTTATTATGCAAAAAATGCTGGCCCAGGTGTTTCTTTTTCATACTAATAGAGAGAGTCTACATCAAAGAGAGGAAAAGAGAAAGGGCCGACCCCTACGGGGTC
>JANPGR010000041.1:0-20961 GCA_031424015.1 Candidatus Nomurabacteria bacterium | reverse complement strand
CGGCCCCCGTAGGGGGCCGGCTTTTTGTATCCCACAATTCAAAACTCTCAGGTTTTTTCTAGAATACAAGATTTATTCACAGATTGTCCCAGGGTAAAGTCAAAAACTTGCAATCTAAAATATTTGTAATATAATTCACCTATATGAAAAATATGTCTAAAAACGATATTGATCCACCTGAATACGAGGGAATCTCGCCAGAAGACGAGTTAGATGATGTTTCTTTTGATGAAATCGATTCTGATGGAAACTCTGCGAGCAGCCAAACAAAACTCAAAGAATTACGAGAAAAATTGAAAAAGGCATCCGCCGAGCGCGACGAGTATCTGGCTCAATTGCAGAGAGAGAGGGCAGATGCAGTAAACCTGAGACGAGAAGAAGAACAAAAGAGAAAAAATCTCAAATCTCATATCCATGCTTCATTGTTTGCCGACCTTATCCCTGCCCTCGATAGTTTTGATGCAGCAATGCGTGGGGCTGCTTGGCAAAATGTAGATGCGAATTGGCGAATGGGAGTAGAATATATTTACCAGCAACTCACAAAAGCATTAACAGAAAATGGATTGGAATCATTTGAATCAGTAGGGAAACAGTATGATTCTGAATTACACGAGATTCACGCAGAAATAGATTCTGACCATCCACCGGGGCAGATTTTGGAGACAATCCAGAGGGGGTATAAGCAAGGGTCAGAAGTGTTGAGACCAGAAAAAGTAACTATTAGTAAGTTGATATAATACTGTCGAAAGTATTTATTAGATATAACACAAACAAATATATATGGCTAAAATTATAGGAATCGATCTAGGAACAACAAACAGTGCAGTAGCATATATGCTATCAGGTGCACCAGTTATTATTGAAAACAGCGAGGGTGCTCGTACTACTCCATCAATCGTTGCAATTGCAAAGAATGGTGAACGTAGTGTAGGTGTCTCTGCAAAACGCCAGTCAATCACGAACGCTGGAAACGTAATCTATGGAGTAAAGCGTTATATGGGTCACAAATTTGATGACGCTGTGGTCCAGGCTGATATTAAAACTGCTCCGTATAAAATCGTACGCGGTAGTGATGGCGGTGTTGAAATTGTATTAGGAGACAAACAGTATCGCCCCGAAGAAATCTCTTCAATGATCCTCGCAAAGATAAAAGCAGACGCAGAAGCAAAATTGGGAGAGACAATAACAGAAGCAGTCATCACTGTACCTGCGTATTTCAACGATACCCAAAAGCAAGCAACGATCAACGCAGGAAAGATTGCGGGACTCGATGTAAAGCGTATTATCAACGAACCAACAGCAGCAGCCTTGGCATATGGATTCGATCGCAAGAAAGATGAAAAAATCGTAGTATTTGACCTCGGAGGAGGAACATTCGATATTTCTGTTCTCGAAGTGTCAGAGAGTGTAGTCGAAGTCAAAGCAACAGGAGGGGATTCAGCGCTAGGAGGACGCGACATCGATCAGGAAATTATCAAATTCTTGGGTGCAGAATTCAAGCGTGAAAATGGAGTAGACATATTGAATGACAAACTCGCACTCCAACGATTGGACGAAGCCGCAGAAAAAGCAAAAATTGAATTGTCATCTGTCGCCGAAACAGAAATCAATATTCCGTTCATCACGAGTGACGCAACAGGTCCAAAGCATTTGATGATAAAAATGTCACGAGCACAGTTGGAAACACTTGCAAAGCCATACATCGAGAGAGCTCTGGCTACGACCCGCAGTGTGGTCAAAGATTCTGGAATCGATCCAAAATCTATCAACGAAATCATTCTCGTCGGAGGGCAGACTCGTATGCCACTGATCGTTTCAGAGGTTGCAGCGATATTCGGCAAACAGCCAAATCAGTCAATCAATCCTGATGAGGTGGTTGCTCTCGGTGCTGCTGTACAGGCAGGTGTGTTGCAAGGGGATGTAAAGGACGTACTCCTCCTCGATGTGACTCCGCTCTCGCTGGGTATTGAAACGATGGGTTCTGTCGCAACGAAAATTATCGAACGCAACACCACAATCCCAACGAGTAAATCTCAAGTATTCTCGACCGCTGCTGACAATCAGCCGAGTGTAGAGATACACGTAGTCCAAGGAGAGCGTGCTATGGCAGCTGACAACAAATCCTTGGGGCGATTTATCCTGGACGGTATTCCACCATCACCTCGTGGTATGCCACAAATCGAGGTAACCTTTGACCTGGATGCAAACGGAATATTGCAAGTAAAAGCAAAAGACAAAGGAACCAACAAAGAGCAATCGATTCGTATCGAAGCATCAGGCGGATTGTCAGACGAAGATATCAAACGCATGCAAGCAGACGCAGAAGCAAATGCAGAAGCAGACAAAGCAAAGAAAGAAGTAGTTGAAAAGAAAAATGAACTCGATCATAGTATATTCAGTGCAGAAAAGAATTTGCGTGAATACGGAGACAAAATTGACGAAGCGACAAAAACTGCAATTCAATCAAAGATTGACGCAGCAAAAACAGCAAAAGAGTCAGATACATTGGCAACTATGGAAACGGCGAACACAGAGTTGATGACCGAATTGATGAAAATCGGAGAAATCATCATGAAAGCAGAACAAGAAAAAAATGCAGCAGCAAACCCAGAAACAAAAACAGAAGGGGAGAACATCACTGATGCAGAAGTAAAGGAAGAATAAATTGTAAAAATAAAAAATTCCGCAACACGTTGCCGTGTTGCGGAATTTTGGGCGAATATATTTAACCCAAGAAACTACTTCCTTTCTTGAATACTTATTACTAAATACCATCCAATAACCTATGTCAGACCACTACAAAACTCTCGGAATCGAAAAGACCGCAACCCAAGCCGAAATCAAAAAAGCTTTTTATAAACTCGCCGGTGAATATCACCCAGACAAACCGACAGGAAACGAAGCAAAATTCAAAGAGATCAATAGCGCATATCAGACTCTGTCTGACGAGACAAAGCGTGCGCAGTATGATCGTTTTGGTGATGCAGGTAGCCAGGGTGGTTTTGGTGGAGGGCAGGGAGGGAATCCTTTTGGTGGATTTGACTTCTCTCAGTTTGGTGGTGGAAATGGTGGTTTCGAATTCCAGTTTGGCGGGGATGGCAATATCGACCTCGGGGATATTATGTCTCAGATGTTCGGCGGGGGAGGCAGGCGTCAACCTCGTGGTCGCACGGTACAGACACGTATCCATCTGACGTTCGCAGAATCGATCTATGGTTGCGAGCGTGATATCGATGTGCCGCATTATCGCGACGGCGAACAAGAAGGTAATCGTAAACTCCATATTAGTATTCCGGCTGGCGTTGATAATGGCGTAACCCTCGAAATGCAGGGAGAAGGTGAACAAATGAGTAACGGGAGACACGGTACACTGCATATCGTGGTTTCTGTAGATCGTGATCCTGTATTCGAAAAAGACGGATACAATATTGTGATGAAAAAAACTGTAAAACTAACAGAAGCCCTGCTAGGTGGATCGTTCCAAATTACCTTGCCGAATAAAAAGAATATATCAATCGATATTCCAGCTGGCCTATCGGTAGGTCAAATATTACGAGTAAAAGGGAAGGGTGTTGATGGTAATCGCGCACATGGAGACCTCCTCATTGTGACAGAAATTCAGATTCCTAAAAAACTCTCAAAAGAATCCAAAAAAGCCATAGAGGTGTTGCGGTCTGAAGGGTTGTAAGGCTAGTACTATAATAAATAACAATAGATGATATTAACCTGTCCCGGCAAATACATCTAACTAACTCTGAAAAGTCGAAACCTGTTTGAGGCGAAATTCATCGTGATAATGATGAGATTGATGCCGAGTTTTGCAGACTTGAAAGAATAGTTTGGGTATTTGCGGGGTGGATTAATAATGATAGATTGTGTTTTGAGAAACACAAAATAGAGCAATAGAAATCGGCCGGCCCCATAGGGGGCCGGCCGATTTCCCTTGTAAAAATACAAAAACCAATATACTTGATATTTGTAAAATATAGTGTATAATATAATCTATTACAATATCAGTTAGGTTAATTAATTTATTATTTATGAATTCATATAACAATGCAGGAAAATTCGGAGGCAAACCTTCGTTTGGTGGAAACAACAGGGGCGGCGCTCCTTTCAAGAAACCTTTTACTCGTGATGGTTTTGCTGGAGGACGTAATCCTTCTGACCGACCCCAGGTCCTACACAAGGCTAGCTGTAGTGAATGTGGTAATCCATGTGAAGTCCCATTCCGCCCAACCCAAGGCAAGCCAGTTTTGTGTAATAACTGTTTCGCAGCAAATCGCAATTCAGGAGACAACACAGGATTCCGTAGCAACCGAGTGGATACTCGTCCTACAGAGAGACCTCAGCGATTCGAAAAGCCAGTATTTCAATCTCAAGAACGTAGTACAGGAGAACGCGTCATGATCAAATCAGGGTTCGAAGACACAAAACCTATCCAAGAAATGAAGCGAACCATCGAAAGTCTCAGCCAGAAAATAGAAAAAATGTATTCACTCTTGGAAACAATCCTCATAGAGAAAGAAACAAAAAGTGAACCGAAAAAATCTATTTCAAAAAAAGAACTTGTATTTGTAGCAAAAGAAGAAACTCCAAAAATTGCGAAAGAAAAGAAAACAACAAAGGTTGTGGAGAAGACAAAGTCAGTAAAAGCAGAAAAGCCAGTAGTAAAAAAAGCTACCAAAAAAACGAAATAAAAGATACATAATATTGTTTGTGCTAAAACTCTAATCCAAAAGGTTAGAGTTTTGCGTTTCCAGCAGAAAAATTCGACATCTGCACAATGCAATGGGATACAGCCAAAAGAGAAGGCACCCTAAACAAACACTCAAAGAATCTATAGAGTCCAAACTCGAAAAAAGAATCCCTTATATAGCAGTGTTTTAGTATATCATTGTGTCGCACAATATATCTTTTGCGACACTGTAGTATAAAGCACGGCCTACAAATAGGCAATTATTCAACCAATCTACAATTGAAACAATTTTTGCTGATCATTTTGACTACGTTTCTTTTACTGAAAAGAAATCAAATTACATAAAGATCTGTTCAATCCCACTACTCATGTGACTATATAACTAATCAAGAGACAAAGATTACGTAGAGTAACTATGTCTCTATAATTGAATATTAATGTCGCACAATATTATGGTATATGCACAATGTATTTTCTTTCCTCTACAATTAGTAAAGATCTTGAGAAAGGTACTTATTCAAAATTTCTTCCCTGAGGTATCAAACCCTCGGCACACAAAGGTGCTATGATCTACTCGGTTCTGCCGTTATTACATTATTGTTGTTTCGAGTACTTTCCTTTTGAGGATTACCTTGTCGAAACTTTGTACAATGGCACCGTTAGTGTGTCACTAATTGCATAATCAATCGCGTATTCAAAAGTATATTTTTCAGAATTATGCAACTTTTCATGCAGAGCGCTACCAATAATCATTGCATTGTCGTCTGCATATCTATTGATCTTTGCGCAAGTGTTAATGGTCACACCAAAGAGATCTTCTACTTCGTTATCTAAATCTTCTGCAACCGACACAGGACCATAACTGGCACTGATACGAAATGATATTTCTGGCAACTGTTCTGATGCGAGTACTACATTAATTTCATTTCGTGCAGCGAGCAGTGCTTGACCACATTCAACAACCATTTCGAAATCTGACAAGTTCCCAAAATCAGTGTCAGGAAAATAATATAACAGTCCGTCCCCTACATTTTTGACAACATCACCACCATGTTGTCTGATAATTTTTGCGCATGTATTCAAAAATGTAGCATAGACTATGTCAGCTTCTCTGCCTGAGAGATGGGATATAATAGAGCTAGAGTTTACAATATCGATAAAAGAAACACCATAATGTGTATGTCGACTGGAGAAGCGAATTATTTCGTGCATATATGCTCAGTATACTATCTTTTTACGCCAAATCTACTGGATAACCCTTTTGGTCAGGCTATCGCATGATGATGTATCAAATACAACCCCCTAGAACCGCCTTCTTTTTTCAAATGTTAGACTTTTTTGTGAGAAACATTCTTACCTTCTGCAGAACATTGGAATAACTTAGCAGTAGAATTTCAGATATAAATCTATTAAATATAATTTATAAATTGTCAAAGTAGTCGTAATTAACACTCTTTATTTCAAAAGTGTTAATTATATTTATTCCGTGGCCATATTGATACATGAACTCGGTGATCATTTCGCCATCTATGAGTGCGATATTTTTACTATCTTCTTTTGCACATTGTATTGCTTCTTTTGTAAATTTGCTTGTTGTTATGAAAACTCCATTTTGTACATTTTTCATAGAGCCAATAAACTGCTGTACTGCGGGTCGGCTAATCATATTTCCTGATTTATATAATTTTGCTTGAACATATATTTTACTAAAACCAAATTCATCTACAGACACTACGCCATCGATACCACCATCCTTTGTATATTCGGTCGCGAAACTATGCTCCCTTTTTCCGTAGCCCATCACGATCAATAAATCAACAACCAAAGACTCAAATTGCCGAGGTGTTAATACTTGTATCCTCTCTGATAAATCTTGTAATACTGAATTTTTGAAAAATTGTAAAGAATTTTTAATACTTTCTTCTGGTGCAATGTTAGGTAGTGATGAGCTATTATCGAGAAAAGAATTACTTTCCTTATCCTCTTTTTCCCTCAACAGAGGGTTGTAGAATCGAGTTTCTCGCAAGTCTGGAAAATTCTCACACCACCAAGAATTCGGTATCGAGCTTGGATTTAATTGTAGAATCTTTAATCCTCGTTCATTTATTTTATAGTAGCCGCGATTGACATTATCCAACGCGTATGCATTTTTCAGATATGCATAAGCAAATGCCATTCTAGATTTCAGTGTCTGAAGGTTATCTGAATCTTGCACAAAATCTTCTAGATTAAAATGCTTGATTATTTCGTCAATCGGTTCAAATCTGTGGAACTCTGCACCATGTTGAGCAAAACGCAATATTGGCAATATTAGTTTATCGAAGGTAGGGATCATATATCTTATCATTTTAACATAAATTACTTATTTAAAAAGTAAAATTAAGCATTGAACATTCTTGCCTTCTGCAGAACATTGGAATAATAAACAGGTTCGTATTAAGGGTGTGATATAATTTGTACGTCGTATATCTGATCTATTCTAAAATGCTCAGGAATTGGATCAGATTTTGGACATGGTCGTCGAGGGTGACACCCATTTTTTCGCATCCGTATTCTATGTCTCCCCTCTTTATGTTTGGTGCGAATCCTGTGTCTCGTATTTTTTTCATTATCGAACTATGTTTCATTTCGCCGTATGGTATCGGATTCATTTTCCGGTACGCATAGAATATTCCACACACCTCGTCGCATGCGATCAATGCCGCTGCCAGACGCGTTTGTGGTTCGGTCGTGTATCCGTTGTACCCATAGGCATGTGCGTGCACAGCATGGATCATTTCGGGTGGATAGTGCCAATCGGCGAACCATTCCATCGATTCGCCTGGGTGTGTCGTCGGGTATTGTTGGAAATCGATATCATGCAAATACCCTGTGATGTACCACAGGTGTGGATCCTCGCCGAAAAGATTCGCATACCCCGCTAGAGCCGTACCTACCATCAGTGCGTGCAGTCGTTGGTAGGGATCGGTAACGTGCGTGTACAGCAATTCCTCTGCCTGTTGTCGTGTTGGTAGTGTGTAGGGTGTTTCCATATAATTATTTTTCAAATTCTGTTTTTAAATATACAATCTTATTATTAATAATTTCCCAAAATATATTTGCCGTCGGTAAATCTGGACAGCACCTAGCCGAAGTTTCACTATAACCAGGGACAATATGTTTTATGATTGAATTACCACTTTGTTTTGTAATTTTTATACCATTATAACCTTTATACACATACCTCTTTGGAAAATTTCTCTGCGTCATAGAATTTTTAACAAACTTTCCATTCTCAAGAGTGAAAATATCGAACTCTAGCGCAACTCCTGCACCAGAATATTCTTTATTGATGAGCACTCCTGCAAATGTCCTATTCGAATATAAATTTTCAAAATTACTATATCCGTATTCATTTAAATCTTCTCCTTTTTTATAACCCTCAGGAGGATTGATAAATATAAAACTATCATTAATATTTTGAAAAATTCCTACATAACTAAATTCGCTATAGGAGCAATTAGCATCCAAGCTGCAAGCTTTGATATATTCGATATTTTTTATAAATTTAACAATATAAAATTCACCACTATCTGCAGGTAATGTATCTATTGAGAGAATGGAGTTTTCCGGGAACATTTCTGATATTGTTGAATATGGCTTTGGAAATTGTTTTTGCGCTTTTGTACTAGCAGAGAGTGTTTCATCTATAATCTTTTGATAATATGGGTCTATTGTAGGTTTAGTAGCCGTAGGGTCAGTGTAGCTACTATCTAGATCGTGTGTTGATTGTGTACTGGTATTCGATTGTTGTTGCATCAGATCGCTCGGCGCTACATAGTGAAATCTAAAATATACAACCAAAAAACCAACAATAACAAGTGCTACTATGCTCAATAATGCTGGTTTCCAGTATTTCATATTTAATTATTTTTCAAATAGTGTTTGCAATTTGTGTCTCTCGGTGTACAGGAAATACACATTCAATATCAGTAATATATTTCCCATGATCGCACCACCAGTGAATAGTCCGCCGTCGAGGGTCGCATGAAATCCGATAATATTTGCAGTGATTGGCAATATGATCAACATCGCAGCCAGTATCCTCCCGCTCCACAATAATACTACAGACAGTAGACAGCTCAGCGCGATCCCGTACATAACATAGCTACCCATCATCGCCTGAATGAACGAAAATGCAGCAGGATTGCTATACATATCTGCGGTTGGCGCTGGGAATATTCCTGTTACGCCCAAAATCGGCGTGATAATCAACAAGCTAAAAATGACTTTTAATGCAATGTGTACATAGTGTTTGGTTTTCATATACGAAATAGTATACCACATATCCCCAACCACTGACTAGCGACTACAACTTCTTTTTCTGCCCACTGCCTTCCTCTTCCCTTGTTTACCTATCTCATTTTTAATTCTTGGCCACCTTTTTACGATAAACATTCTTGCCTTCTGCAGAACATTGGAATAACTGCTGTGTGGAAAATACAATTTAAAAATCACGCCAATTAATGCATGTAATATACAAGATAATACTTTACTACTTAAAATGCTAAAGGTGCCCGACACCTTTGGTTCAACCTAAAACACGCCAATCTTCCACACACCTTTTTCAATAAATGCTGAGATAGTTTGTCGTTTTGCTTTGTTGATTACATTCGAATGTGAAAGTTTAAACTCTTTTGCATATTCAATCAGTGTCATAATTCTCATACCTTCCAAATATGCAAGTCTCTTGTGATAGCTATTTGTGAGTGCATTTAATACCATTTCTTCCATAATACTGGTTTTGCTTGAAAGATCATACTCCTTGAATGCATCATAATATCTCTGGCGATCGTTGAATTTGATATTAACTGGTACATGATTATTGCGAATTAGCAAGTAATTAATAAGCACTCGTCCAATGCGACCATTCCCATCACAAAATGGATGTATATGTTCGAACTCTAAATGGAATCTGGAAATACGACTGATGATATGTTCATCGCCACTTGATTTATAATCAGTAACGAGATTCTGTATTAAACTCGGTACTTCTGCGGGATTTGCAGCAATATAGCTACCTACGCGAACCCATTCGTCACCCTGGCGGAATCGGCCAGCAATACTGTCATTAATGTTTGAGATAAGCATCTTGTGTAATAGTAATATAATTTCATCACTTATTTCATTCTCGAGGGCTTTTTTCTCGAGATATTCAACAACTCTAGCTAAATTCTTTGCTTCAAAAATTTCTCGTTCGGTAATAAATCGATCGAGTTCTATTTGCATGAGGATCTTGTCGGTTTCTTCTAGTGTCAGAGTGCTGTTTTCTATTGCATTCGAGTTATATACATGTTCAGGTATTTCTGATTCGTTGATAATACGCACCAGATCAGACTTCTCGAGGGCGACTTTATGGTACCGCTTTTGAAGGTCCGCAAGTGTTGCATATGAGGCTTTTGTTCGTGACATACTGTTCTATTATAGCAATTTTCACGATTATGTCAAGTATAATCGTGAAATTATGTAATTATTTGTACTTTTTAACGATTATGCAACTGGTCAATCCGATAATTCGATTTGTGTGGTTTACTACTTGGTTCTTTGTTAAGTCCCCCCCCTTTTTTTTCGTTTACCCAACTAAACCCCACTTTTCGATTTTTAGCCACCTCGCAAAACATTCTTGCCTTCTGCAGAACATTGGAATAACTACTGTTCGTACTATGTCAAATTTATAATCCCCCATTGTGGGTATCGCGGAGGAGAATTATCTGGATCATTTTATGCTTATAAATTTATATTTCTATCTCATTATTCGCCATTAGCTCACTCTGCTCCAATACTCGATCCGCCTCCATTCTCGCCAAATCTGGTGGGTATCCATAACGCATCAAAATACGCTTTACCGTAAGGCGTAATTCAGCCCGCGCATCTTCCCTTTTATACCAATCTACAGTTGCATTCTTGCGGACCGTATCCACAATAGCATGTATGAGTTCTTTCATTTTTACATCTTCCAAAAATTTTGTTGATTCGTTTTCTGACAAGACAGTATAGAATGCATATTCTTCAGCCGTAAGACCAACCTCTTCTGCACGATTGTCTTCTAACTTCATCTCATGTGCAATATCTGATAATTCACTGATTACTTGCGCAGTATCAATTTGATTATTATGATATCGTTTTATAACATCTGCGAGCATTTCAGAAAATCGTTTTGACTGGACAATGTTTTTTGTTTTTCTAATATTTACTTCGTCGTTTATAATTTTCTTCAAAAGTTCGAATGCAAGATTTTTCTGCTCCATTTGATTTACTTCTTTTAAGAACTCATCAGACAACACACCAAATGAGGGTGTCTTTATTCCTGCAGCATCAAATATATTCACCACACCATCACTCGATAACGCCTCATCGACGATTTGTCTGATTGCTGTTTCTACCTGTGTATTAGTTTTACCACCTTCGGGTGTAAATTTACCTATTCGAGATTTTACTGCTTGGAAAAATGCAACCTTGTCGCGAATCACCTCTGATTCAAAACTCGGCACTGCAGCAGCATATAATTGCGACAATATTACAACTTCACCAGTGAATCTATTTTTTAGCTTTTCGTCACGCATGATCCAGTTTGTAGCAGCGAGGAGTACCTGTAATTTTTCTGCATTTGAAACAGTAAAATATCTATCGAAATCAAATCCATGAAACATTTGCTCTACAATTTCGAATTTAGTCTGCATTCCTGAAATTATTTCTGCGATATCATGCACAGGCTTCCCCTCGCCACCGCTGTTGATATATACACCTAGTGCTTCACGTAAATCCTGACCAATACCAATATAGTCCACAATGAGACCACTTGGTTTATCGCGGTACACACGATTCACGCGCGCAATTGCCTGCATCAGATTTGCACCACGCATTCGTTTATCAATATACATTGTATGCAAACATGGCGCATCAAAACCTGTCAGCCACATAGATTGCACAATCACAAGATTAAGCGGATCAGAAATATCTTTCAATCGCAGCGCCAAATCTTTTCTGTCTTGTTTACTTGTGTTATGTCTTTGGAAGCTTTCTGAGTCATCACTACTGCTGGTCATTACAACCTTTATCTTCCCTGTCTTTTTATCATCAGTATGCCAATCGGGGCGAAGTTTAATGATTTCAGAGTACAGATTTACCGCAATAGTTCGCGTCATACATACAATCATTCCTTTTCCAGTGAATACCGCATTGCGCGCTTCGAAATGACTCACAATATCATTGGCCACATCGCGCAATCTATCTGGGTGGCCAATTACCGCATCGATTTGGGCAATTGCCTTTTTTGAATTTTCTTTCTGTTCGTCCGTTGCATCAGTGATTTCATCAATCGCACTATCAATATTTCGGGCTGTTTCTTCATCCAATGCGATTTTAACCAACCTACTTTCATAATGTATTGGCACCGTCGCACCATCATCAACAGCTTGTTTAATATCATAAATATCAATTTCGTTTCCGAATACACCACGCGTTGAACGGTCATCACTTTCAATTGGCGTACCTGTGAATCCAATATATGCAGCATTAGGTAATGCGTCACGCAGATATTTTGCATTTCCATAGCGAATTTCAGATCCATCATCAGTTTCAACAACACGCCCCGTGAATCCATATTGGCTACGGTGCGCCTCGTCGGCTACTACAATAATATTTGTTCGATCAGACAACACATCATGCACATTCCCTGTTTCAGGCGAGAATTTCTGAATAGTGGTGAATATTATTCCCCCTCCCGATACGCGCAAGAGATCGCGAACATGCGACCTGCTCTCTGCCTGAACTGGCGTCTGCCGTAATAATCCAACACAATTCCCGAATGTTGCAAACAACTGATCATCCAGATCATTGCGATCTGTTAATACAATTATGGTGGGATTTCCCATTTGTGGGTGCACCACTAACTGGCCCGCATAAAATACCATCGACAATGATTTACCTGACCCCTGGGTATGCCACACTACCCCAATTTTTCGATCCCCGTCTACACCATGCGACGCACGAACCGTTTCGGTAATTGCTTTCTCAACTGCATAGTATTGGTGGTATGCGGCAACCTTTTTTATTTTCACTACCGACACCAATCCTGTCTTTGAATCTTTAATTTCTTCACTCTCGAATACGGTGTTATAGCGAATCAATTTTATAAGTGTTTCAGGTTCGCACATATATCGTGCCAACACTTCCATTTCTGGCACAACTCCATGTTCACTTTTTATAGGTGACTTCCACGCCAGATACCGCGACAGTGGCGCGGATACAGACGAAACTCGCGCATCAATACCATCAGATATAACACAGAGCGCATTCGTAAAAAATATATCAGGTACCCCAGATTTATAATTCTGTATCTGTTGATATGCACGATCTAATGTTGCGTGTTCATCTGTCGGATTTTTTAACTCCATAACAACAAGAGGAAGCCCATTTATGAACAAAACCACATCCAATCTCTTGGTTGTGTTTTCTTTTTTGATAGTGAATTGATTTACCGCCAGAAATGCATTATTCTGTATATTTTCTACATCTATCAATTTCACCAAAACCCCAACCGTTTGTGTATCACGCGTATACTCTACCGTCACACCATTACACAACATAGTGTGGAATGCCTCGTTATTGGTCATGATGTCATCTGATCCCAGATTCATAATACGCAAAAATGCCTCATGTCGCGCCGATTCTGGAACATCAGGGTTTAATCTCTTTAGTGATTCTCGGAACAAAGACTGAAGTATAACCTCTTCGGGTCCCGTCCGACATTCGCGACTTCCGCCCGGCAACAACTCGGGACCTGAAATATATTCATACCCATGCATCAGTGAAAGCATTTCTATGAGGGTTTGTTCAATTGTTGATTCGTTAAGATTTTTCATAATTTTCTACTATAAACTTTGCTCGTTCATATAATTCATCATAAGTAATAATTTCAACATTTCTACTATCCCTACGGAACAACTCAAAAGTATCAAGCATTAAATCTTTTTTACTCAAATTTGTTTCTTCCAACACTTCTTTCCCAAGATTACCTATAACTAAAAATACCTTTGGATCACGCGTTCGTTGTTCTAATTCTTTAGTGCCATCTTTACTTCTATTTTTCCCATGATCAGATTTTATTTGCCATTCTGCTTTTTGTTCCAAACATTGTGTGTACCCTGTAATTAATTCAGATGATAGTCCGCATGTACCAGATCTTGCTGAAGTAGAATTTTTGAATAGTTCTGTAGTTGGTTTCTTAAGTTCAACTAGTACGGTAAAATTAGTATAAGTGTTCAAAAAATCCACACTGGGTTTTTCTTGATCTTGTGTACCCCCATCACCAACAGACACCTCACTGTCAAAATTTGTTTGTATTCGATAATCTAGCCCATAACCAAATATCCAATTATTTTTATTGAAAAAATATTGCCATATTTTCTCGGGCTTCTTATCTGTCCGACCTTCTAAATTTGCATATTCTTGCAATTTTTCTTCATCAGCTATAAACTCTTCAAATAATTTCAATTGTGATTTTCTATATCCTATATTTACAAGATCTTTACTGGTTAAAGATTCATCTTTAAGCAGGGTCTCTATTACCTCTAAACCATTATCAGTTTTCAACAGAGTTAGAATCTTCTTTCTTGTTTCATCGTCAATATCGTATTCTGAACTTGAATTTATTGTCATTTTTTGCTCAGTTAAACCTTTTATGTCAAGAGATTTTATCAATTCCAAAAATGCAATCATTTGCGAAAACCCCTCAAGGTTTAATGAGACTTTTTCTTTATTTCTTGCATCTTTAATAATTTCAAAACTCCTAATATCGTTCTTTGGATCTTTGATATATAAAACCTTGAATGCTGTCTTTTTTCCTGTCTTAATTGCAAATCCGTCATCATTATTCGTAACTACTTCAAAGTACTTCCCTTTCGCATAATCTGTTATGTGTAATATGTTTGTCTCTTTCTCATAAACATTAATAAATGAAGGCTTAAATTCTTCTAACATATTATTTCACACGGATTTGACCGCTCATAAGTTTTGGTAATAGCCCATCTCGACTACGGACGAGAGTTTGGATTTCTTGAGAATTATTTTTTATCTTTTCAAATAGTATAATTATTTTTTCATGAAATTTTTGCACAATACTTTTTTCAGGAATAATAACATTCAAATTTTTAATCATTGTCGAATTGATTGCAGTAACTATCGACGAGGTGCTACCCAGCGAGTTAAAATCAAGATTCTGCAAAAACAGATAGATAAACTCAGTTGTTAGATACGAATCATTTTTTATTTTTAAATGAGCGATTGCCTCATTTGATAACATCTCTTCAGTAGTGACAGTCAATTTGCCGACAGTCATTTTAAAGCTCAGGATGGTTGTATTTTTTGGAATTACTGGGATATTAAATTTTTCTACTGCTTCATTGGTTAGATACTCGGATGTATCAAAAATATAAACTCCACAATTTCCTATATCCTTAATAGAAATCCATTTTTTCCCAATAGGTATATTAGAAAACCATTTTGATTCAATTCGCGGAGGTGTTCTACCAATTGAAATATCAAACTCTTCACCTAGTTTCCCTACTCGCCAACCATCAGGCAGGTCTTCGGGGTGATCGGGAGAATATTTCCCAAAGTGTTCGTGAAATATGGTTTGGGCGAGGGATTCGAGTGTGGCATTTTCTACGCGCAAGAGTTCGATTTTGTTGTCGAATGAGGAGAGGAGTGAGGCGATGGCGGTTTGTTCGGGGAGAGAAGGGAGAGTAATTTTAATTGTTTTAAACGCATCATGATTTAAGTCCGGTTGAGCTGAACCTGATGCAACTTTTTGCACGTAATCAAAAACTATTTTTTGTTTTAAGAACCAATATAAAAATTTAGTATTCAACTTCGAGCTAGGAATAACTTTAAAACTGTTATTATGTAATATCCCAATTTTCCCAGTAAAAACCCAGCCAACCTGGCCCGTCCTCGTGAATATTACATCTTCTTTTTTCAAAATTGCTTTAGGCGTAACTAATTCTGGATTAGCCCATTGATCAACAGTCTTATTAACTAAATTATTTATCTTCAATAATGGTAGACCATTTTCTTTATCGGATAAAACATGATTTGTTTTTGCGTTAATTGCTACCCCTTGGGCAAGTTCAACAATATCCCCTAAAGACGTTTCAACCCAACCATCAGGGATTACTGGCGAGGCGTTAGCCGAGCCAGAGGGGGTTGGGGTTGCCGGCGAGCGTAGCGAGCCGGAATTATCTGGATCTGCAAGATTTCTTTTTGCGTCATTGTCATTATTCTGTTGTTCTGTATGTTTTGACATATTATTTCAATTTATTTTTTGATTCACCTTTGAGACGCTTCCTTGATTCTTTTATATTTTCCTCTGTTGGTAATTTCTCGGGCATAGTTCCACCAAGCTCTGCAATGGTTGCGCGAACTTTTTGACCCACTTGTTTGTGTGCCAAACTTGCATTTACTTGACCGCGGATTCCTTCCCTCTTTAATTTTGCTTCTGCTTGGGTTGCTCGGAATAAATTAGCAGCTAATTCCTCGCTCCCCATATGATCAAGAACATTATGTTTATCACCTAAATGTTTTACTTGTTTTATGTCTTTGAGTCGCAACCCTCCATACAATCCCATATATCCTGCGTCTTGGAATTGCGCATAATTAGTAACACCCGCTTGTTTTGCTGCACTGGCAAGATTTTTATTATGCTCTTTCATTTCATCGCGCAAAAATACGCGTTTACCATCTTCTATGAGTTTGTCGGTGATTTCTTGCCTGCGTGTTTGGATAGCAAAATATGCTTGGGCTTTGGCTATTTCAACCTTGCGTGGGTCACCGTTTTGGGCTATCAAGTAGCAGGCATATCGAGAGAGCGCATAGCTGGGAAATCCCCTTTTTGCACCATTTGCAAGTTCTAACATCTCGGTGATGTCACCGAAATGTTCTTGACTATCTTGCTTTGATGTTATACAGGATATCTTTGCTTTTTCAATGATATTTTCAAAATTACCAAAATCTGCATAGCCGAGAATCTTTGCGAATTCACGGGCCATCCAGTATTCTTGTCCATATTCATTAATTCTCTTTATCTTTTCAAATATATTTTCATTCATATATTGTTATTTTACAATGAAAACCCTATTTTTTCTAATTGCTTTTTTATCTCCGCATTCAGTATCTGTTCTTGTGCCATCTGATCGCGTAGTGTATCAGTAAGTGATTTCATTTTGTCACCAAATGGTATTCCGTCATCGACAACTTCAGATATACCTACATATCGTCCAGGGGTTAAAACAAATCCGTGTTTTTCCATGTCAGCCATTGATGCAGACATACAAAAACCGCGCATATTTTCATAGCCATCATTCTTACGCCAGGCATGATAAGTTTGCGTAATTCTGTCTAAATCTTCATCTGATAATTTTCTGTGTACGCGGTCTTCCATATATCCCATTTCTGATGCGTCAATAAACAATGTTGTATCTGTATTTGTGCGACCTCGACGAAGTATCCAAATACACGCAGGAATACCTGTGTTATAGAACAATTGTTTTGGTAGAGCGACGATACATTCAACGAGGCCGGCCTGCACCAAGGATCGTCGTATATCCCCCTCGCCACTTGTGTTCGATGATAATGACCCATTTGCGAGAACTGTCGCCATTACTCCATTTACTGACAAGTGATACAACATGTGTTGCATCCACCCAAAATTCGCATTCCCTGATGGCGGTGTTCCGTATTTCCACCGTGCATCATCGGATAATAATTCTACACCCCAATCAGACTGATTAAATGGTGGATTTGCCAGAACATAGTCCGCCTTGAGGTCTGGGTGCATATCACGCAGGAATGAACCTTCAGTATTCCATAATACGAATTTTGAATTGATATTACGAATAGCCATATTCATTTTTGATAATTTCCATGTGGTTTGATTGGACTCTTGACCGTAAATTGTTATATCACGAATATTTCCACTGTGTTCATGTACAAATTTTTCACTCATGATAAACATCCCACCACTACCACACGCAGGGTCATACACGCGACCCTTATATGGCTCTATCATTTCTACCATCAATTTTACAATTGATTTAGGGGTGTAAAATTGGCCACCTTTTTTACCTTCTGCGTTTGCAAACTCACCCAAGAAATATTCATACACACGACCAAAGAGATCTTTTGTATTATTATGCTCCACCTGTAATTGCGTATTTGATATAAGGTCTATGAGTTCGCCCAATGATGCCTTGTCCAAATTCGCTCGACCATACACATGCGGAAGAACATTCCGCAGGTCAGGGTTTTCTTTTTCTATTGCTTCCATTGCGTTGTCGAGTATTGTTCCTATGGATGGCATTTTCGCGCTCGCATGTATATGTACCCACCGGGCAGGTTCGGGTACAAAGAACACGTTTTTTGCAATATATTCATCACGATCTTCCGGATCTGCGTATTCATCGATTTTTAATTGATCATATAACTCTTGAAATGATTCAGAAATATACTTCAAGAATATGAGACCTAGCACAACATTTTTATATTCCGCTGCATCTATATTTTTTCGTAATTTATCAGCAGATTTAAATAATTGCTGTTCAAAATTTGACTGTATTTTCTGATTGCTCATATTTTTTAGTATACCACAAAACACAAAATCTGATATACTGTTATGGTTAACTATTTGACAAATATATGAAATTACTACCCGGATCGGTACACACCCTGACACCAGAGATCACCCGTTTTGCGCAGGGGCAAGGCTTGGCGGAGATTTGGAATGGATTGACACCGCTGGCACGCAATGAATGGATCTGTTGGATCACCTCCGCGAAAAAGACAGAAACGACCGGCCGTAGAATGGACATCATGCAGGACAAATTGAACCGAGGAGAACGCAGGCCCTGCTGCTGGGCCGGGTGTCCGCATAGAAAATAAATCTAATATGGACTACCGAATCACCAACGAACAGACCGACGCCCGAGCTGACGAGATCGTACAGTTTTTACAAGGACCACGATTATACATTCCCCAGGCATCGTATTCGCAACACGGACAATGGCTGGAAAACAAAGTTCACCCACAGTTGAAATCCGGAGTCAAAATCGCCAGTATTTGTCTGGATAGGTCTGATGTGTCAGGTGTGATAATTTATCAGAATCACCCAGAATTATCAGGCACAGCAGAAATACGCAACATCACTGTGCGCCCTACTGATCGCGGCAGATATATTGGCAGTTTCCTGTTGAAAAATACTGAACACGAAATCAAATACTACTTGCAAGCAGAAAAAATCCTGATCGACTGCAAACAGAGCAACATTCAAATGATCCGATTTTTACAAAAACATGGATACACGATCGAAACGATCACAGATCTGTATCATCATGGGGATGATCTGGATGTGGTATTTGTAAAGAAAATATAATCTAGATTTTTTACAATACAGACTTATTTTTTCTCGGGTCACCATTTTGAGCGATCAGATAACATCCATACCGTGTCATATAATGATCATTTACGATACGACTAGCACCAGAACCTGTCAAGACCATTTTGTCGGCGTCGACAAAATGGTTGTGGACAACTTGATCACTGTTCTCGCACGCTTGTTTTGCTTTTTCTACTACTGCTGAAAATTTTCGCCATTCACTGTAACCAAAAATACTCATCAAATCTCGGGCAGACCAATATTCCAGACCTTGATTGATTCGCTTGATTTCTTCTAGTCTGGTTTGTATTTTTTGTAGCGTTGTATCCATATATAGAGTAGTTTACACCAAAAACTCTATTTTTTCTATATATCACAAATCCATAGTTCTGTGGTAGTATGCAACGATATGAAACAAAACCGTACGCTACTCATCCTCGTCGGTATCGTGTTCCTCGATATGTTGGGTATTGGTATATTGATCCCGATCATCCCCGCACTATTCACTGCTACTGATTCTGCTTTTTATATACTGACACCACCATTAGTGCCCTACGCACTGCTGCTACTCGGTGTTATTTCTGCCATGTATCCGATCATGCAATTTTTTGCAGCTCCTGTATTAGGAGATTTATCAGATCATTATGGACGCAAGCCAGTACTGGCAATATCATTGTTTGGAACCATGATTGGGTACGTTCTCTTTATTCTCGGACTCGCGTTGCGATCATTGCCACTGTTGTTTATTTCAAGGGCGTTGGACGGAATCACCGGTGGCAATATTTCTGTTGCACAGGCAGCAATATCGGACATAACAAAACCTGAACATAGAGCAAAGAATTTCGGCCTGATCGGGGCGGCGTTCGGTATGGGTTTTATATTAGGACCATCTATAGGCGGAATTCTGGGTCACTACAGCCCTCTGTATCCATTTATTTTAGCAACAGTACTGTCACTGACATCAGCTGTTATGGTGCTGATGTTACTACCAGAAACAATTACGATAAAATCATTACAGAGAAAAAAGCTATCCCTCGTATCCCCATTTCGCTCTGTAATGTCTGGTTTCCGTCATCCACAGCTTGCAAAGCTATTCACTACTACTCTGTTTTATTCTGCTGGATTTACGTTTTATACCAGTTTCTTTGCAGCTTTTTTAATCCAGAGGTTTGGATTTTCCGAGCGCGCTATTGGTTTGTATTTTGCTGTGCAAGGAGTGTGGATACTGATCACACAGCTACTCATCAATCGCAAGCTGTCAGGTCGTGTGTCATCAAACAAAATTATACAAATTTCACTGATCGTGCTCGCCAGTACATTGGCCATCTACGCACTAGTACACACGGTGTGGTTGCTCTATGCTATTATTCCACTGTTCAACATCGCAGCAGGGCTAACCAATGCAAATTTACCCGCAACAGTTTCGCGGTCGAGTACCGGCAATAATCAGGGTGAAATTATGGGAATCAACGCATCTATGTCTTCTCTGTCTCAAGCCATCATACCCCTATGCGCGGGGTTCATCGCCACGCAGTTTATCATAGCTACGCCACTGCTGTTTGGTTCTATCATGGTAGGTATCGCTGCGATCGTGTTTGCTGTTTCGCAGAAAAAGCCATAGTTATTTTTGATCGTAAAATTCTCCTACTTTTTGATCTTCTTCTCACACATCTAATGCAACAATTACTAGAATGTATTAGAATGAGAAAATATGAAAAAACATCACATTTGTCTTTCAAAAAAAGACAGAGAAAGGATAGAATTCTTGCTTCAAAGCAGTGTTTCTCCTGCTGAA
>JANPGR010000040.1:0-17605 GCA_031424015.1 Candidatus Nomurabacteria bacterium | reverse complement strand
AATACTCACAATGTGGTCATCGTTCATATTTATTGTCATAAATTACTATGATACGGATTCCACCCAAAAAGGCACCTTCGGTGTCTTTTTGCGTTAGAATTGGATTTCGTTTGGGTGTAATCGTGTGTTGGACAAGACTTTCACTTGTTTTTAGGGAAAAGAGTGATATATTATAAAGAGCGAGAGTTGAATGCTTTGGTGTGATGCTCTCGCTATTGCGGTGCTAGTTTAGTGGTAGAATACCTGCCTTCCAAGCAGGGGATAAGAGTTCGATTCTCTTGCGCCGCACAATAAGGTTTTCTTCATCCAAAATAGTACGATTATCCTGGAAAATAAGGGATAATTTAGGTGTTCCACTAGCTATTTCTGTATAGGTTGGCAGTTCATTGAAAACGAGTGTCCATAATGCCTGTTCTTGAGTAATTTCCCTATGTTTTAATAGTATTATTCCTGGGTGTTCCACTATTTTTCTGGCATAGGCTAAAAAGTCGTGTATGTCACGTTCTACTAGTTCACATTCATTGCGAATGGTTTGAATTGAGGATAGATCAAGTTCAATTTTCTCTAATTTTGTTTCTATAGATTGTTTTATAGTTGTATTCGATGTTTGTAAAAATTGGTCTACCAAGGCTTCCTTTTTTATTTTTAACTCTTTGACTTGTTCATCAATTGATAAGGATTTTTGTAATTCAGACTTTTGGTTTTTGCGGTATGCATCCATTAACAATATCTCCAGAGCATCGTAATAGTCACAATTGAATTTCAGGGATTGAACATAAGATTCTACCATAGTATCGAATATATTTTTTGGAACTGAAAAACGCTTATGCCCGCGCTCGCAATGATATGCAGGAATATGTTTTCCAGATTTACTACGTGAGCTACTACCCTTAACTAACCTCCCACACTCTGGGCAACAGATAACGTTTTTGTATGGGAATAGTGAATTGTTTCTATCTCTTTTCTGGTTACGGTTAGTGATATTGTGTAGCAAGTCAAAAGAACCATTAGTGTTTTCTCTTAAAAAGATCTTTCCACGATTTGCTTTGTTAAACACTTCAACAGATACTAATCCATCAAACATCGCCTTAATCGGGATATATCTAGTCCATTTCTTAACAACGTATCCAGCATAAAGTGGGTGCAAAATTATCTTTTGCAAGGCTTTTATATTAAGTTTTTGTCCACCTAGTGTGCCTATAACTCTTTCTCCTGATAAGTCCATTTTCCTGCGAGATCTAGATTTATACCCAAGAGCATTAACCTCTTCACAAATTTGCTCATCAGAGAGTATGCCTTCTGCACGTAATTTGAATATCATTTGAACCCACTTTGATTCAATAGGATGAGGTCGCAAGACTGTTTTCTTTTTATCACCCCCGACATATTCTTTACTGGATATATAACCTTGTGGGTACGTACCGATCCAGTAGCCTTGAGCTGTTAAATCTATTTGTCTACCTATAAGTCGTACCAAGGTATCATCAATTTGATCTTGTTTTGAATCAGCTATGACAGTTTCTGATATTTTACTAGGGCGCT
This sequence comes from Candidatus Nomurabacteria bacterium, assembly GCA_031424015.1. Classification (GTDB taxonomy): domain Bacteria; phylum Patescibacteriota; class Minisyncoccia; order Phycocordibacterales; family UBA1006; genus JANPGR01. The sequence goes on along the minus strand of JANPGR010000040.1, from coordinate 16,063 downwards.
TTTTTGCAAATTTGTAGTTGTCCGCTAAATCCCCATATTGCTCCATACGATTTATAGATTCTTGAATGATTCCTGTTGTATCTCGTACAGTAACTCCCAATGATCTAAATTGATCGCTTATTTGGTTATATGATTCTGATCCACCACGTGTCAGTCTGTCTATAGACATAACAACTATACTATTAATAGTTCCTTTATGGGCGTATAAATAGCCAATCATTTGGTCAAGTTTTGGTCTGTGGTCTGCGCGTCCTGTATATGCTTCGCTGTATACATCAACCACATTAAGACCATTTCTTTCCGCATATGCACGACATATCATCTCTTGCTTATCGAGGCTTTCTCCATCGCTAGACTGTTTTTTTGTACTAACTCTACAGTAAATAAAACAATTTAATATTGGTTGTTTCTTTTCATTATTCATATCAATATATTAGCATATACATTCTACTTCTGGAATTATATAGATAATATATCCATAAATTCTGTGCCAAAAATAAGGCTATTCGTTGACTTTATATCAACTCTAGAATACAATATACTCATATGAGTGATAGCAAAATCGATAAAAATGTATATATAAATAATTCTCAAATAGTATTTTTTTTCAATAAAAAGTTAGACAGACCTGATAAGTTGTATTCAAAATTAGAAGAAACAAATTTTTTCAAAAACAACTTTATTGATATAACTCCAATCATAATTCCTATACCCGACGATGAAAAACTTGATGAAGTACCTGTAGTCCAAGTTCAAGGTGATAAAATATCCCTTGCCCTCTCAAGAGTAAAAGTAACTTTTAGTTATCAATTTGATGATAAATATGTCTATAACAAAAATTATACCGATAATTTTTTTAGACAGGCTATTGATCTGTGTGAAGGGTTAATTTCAATTCCGATTTTTGATATAAAAATATCTAGAGTTGGATTTATATCTAATTATTTTGTTAAATGTATTGGGGAAGGATCTCCGGATCAGCAGATTTCAAATCTGTTAAATTCAAAAATAAGAGATGTATTGTCAGGCGAAAGTATATCAGAGTCAAATTTTAGACTAGCTAAAAAAGTTGATATAGGTGAATTTGTTGCAAATAATTTACTCACCCTACAGGGTGCTTTAATTACAGAGATAGCTACTGGAGATGAGTCAAAGATATTTTTGATACAAAGGGACGTAAATACTATTCAAGAAAATAAGTATGAATTTAATAAAGAAAAAGTAAAATCTTTTTTAACTAAAGCGGCTAATCAGATTAGAATAGCAGATATACAGCGTATATTATATGAAATCAACTAAAAGTGGCAGTTCAAATAATAATGATGTTATTCAAAATCTAAATTTGAACCTAAAAACAACAAGACAATCGGTCTCACCGATTGATCAAATTTCAGCAATACCCTATCTTGTTGATACTATTAACGGGCTATCAATTGAAGACCAACGAAATAAAAAAGAGATTGCTTCTCTAAAAAAGAAAGATAAAGATAAACAAGATAGTTTTGATAATTTATATAGTGATATAAATACAAAGTATGAAAATTTAAATCTAAAATTAGATAAAGATGTAAGTAATTTTGATGAGAAACTAAAAGAAGCAAACTTAAAGTCAGTAGAGACTTTAGGTATTTTTGTTGCAATCTTTGCCTATATATCTATTAGTATTCAGATATTTAATAGAATTTCTCATTTATGGAGTGCAGCTTTGTTTATGTTTTATCTTTTGTGTACATTCATCATTATGATCTGTACTTTTGATTTATTGTTATCTAAACCCGTAAAACGTTGGGATTATAGATATGCTATCATCATCATATGTGTAGTATTAGGTTTAGTTGGGACTTGGTTTTTGAAATATAAAAATTTTAAAATTAACCCAATTCCTGACTCACAAGAATTCAATGAATATATAAAAAATAATTTTCAAGATCAGATAAATTCAGCTGTAGATATAAAAATGAATGAATTTAAAGAGTGTGTTTACAGAAAGGGAATTAGAAAATGTGTGTAGCTTGCGATTTTCTTTTTAAGTTAAGGTGTTATAATAGGGGGATATGATAATTTGGACACTGGTGGTTATTATAAGTGTTTGGTGGATTGTAAAATATTATTTTACTAAACAAAGTATCGGAAACGGTATGTTAAATGCAGTTACAAAAATTGATGAAGATGTTGTATTTAAAAAACAGAACTAATTTGAAGAAGATTTAGAAAACGATATAAATTTACCAGATTCAATAAATGGAGTTGAAATCTATATCTATAAAAATATAATGCGAATCTGGTATGAAAGATTGTCTAGTAAATATAGATATGATGAGATTATGATCTGTAAAATCAGAAATGATTGGATTGATTATATGAGTTCTTTAAAAGATGAAAAAGTTTTCGCATATTTAGCATCTGAATTACAAGATAAAAAAAGAAGGGGGGACCAAATTACTGCCACAAGAAAAGTGTTAGCAATTGAGAGTGGCTTTGCTGAACTTATTGGTGGCGACGCAAGTAGTGTTTTAAAAAAAGCCAGAGACCTAAATTTTAAGGATGTAAACAGGGAAGGCTATCTAGCACCAGAAGGCAAAGAATTTGATTTTAGAGGTGAACTACAATCAAAAAAGTAAGACTGTAATTGCAATTTAAACCCCTTGTATTTCCCTAAAAAAGGTATATAATCCAACTATTATTGGTATTTTCACTATATTACTATGAAAAAACTGTTCACCAAATTATTCACCACCATTATGGTATTCACACTGGTGTTTTCGCCGCTAGTACCGGTTTATGCTGCCGAGGTGGGCTATGCACCACAGACGAGCGCGGCAAGTCAGGTTGTCGACGGAATCGGTAATGCAAACAAACTCTCTATAACTTCAGCATCATCAGGTAATGATAGTTCACAAAACAAAATACTACCCTCACAGTCACACGTAGATGAATCTTCGGGTGCTTTTTTGTATTCACTACCGATTACACTGCCCAGTGGTCGCGCCGGGCTAACTCATAGTTTGAATTTATCTTACGACAGTAGACGTAACAACCCAACTGGATATATCGCCAAAGGTTGGGAGTTGGACATACCCTACATACAGCGTACCAACAAAGCAGGAGTAGATCTGATGTACGACCGTCCGGATTTTGCATCATCCACTCAGGGTGAATTAGTCAAACTGCAGCCTATGTCTGTGAATTCTTTGAATCAATCAGGATTATATGGTGCGAAATCAGGTATTGGTAGGTATGAACTGCGCAATGACAACAGTTGGTCAATGATAGACACTAACGGTATCACATATATTTACGGTGTAACCAGTCGTGACCGTGAAGGGTCTCAGACAGATCAAAACAAAACCAGTCAATGGTATCTGTCATCAATGACAGATACATCAGGAAACAAAGTAGAATTTATGTATGAAAAAGGTGATAATGGCCGCGTCTATCCACGTTCAATTATCTATGGTGACGGTATGTACCGAATCACGTTTGAATATACCACAGGAATTATTGACAAACTAGCATATCTACTCGGTACAAAAACTGACTATGCCGCAGGACTGCGCGCAAAGTCTGACCGACAACTGAAAACTATTGGTGTTGTGGTTAATTCTGAAACCAGACTCCAATACAATCTAGTCAGAAATAATTCTGATGTCACGACAACAAAGCAAAACATATCATCAATCACAGTTAGCGATAATGCAAGTATCAACGAAACAACTTCTTTTAATTATTCTGTTGCACCACAGACAGAAGTCTCTGACTATATGGGTTCTCTGGGGTATGGTTCTGCATTCACTGGATTGAACCCGGGGAATATAATGATACCTGATAGTGGCACTACTGTGGTGGATCAATCAAGTAATACTAAATGGTGGAAGAATCAATATGCTCCACAACTCTATACCTACGCCGATCTCGATGGTGATGGTTGGAAGGAAAATATCATACTTACTCCAACAACTATAAATAACGGATTCAATGCATATACATTAACAGTACAAGGAATCAATGCAACTAAAACAGGGTATGAATCAAAACCTGACCGTACTATAACATTTCAAACTTCGCAGATTGTACCACCCCAAGTACAATTAGCAGATATTAATGGAGACAATAAGATCGATATGCTAGTGTCTGCTCGTAATGACTATTATTCACAGAATAAGGTAACAACATTCTATCGTAATACAGGAAATTCATTTGCTGTAGATACAAGTGTAAAAATCCCTGATGATATTAATGCAACTGGTATTTATTTACGTGATATTAATGGAGACAACAAAGCAGATATACTATTCACCAAGCCAGCCCCTGCACGAACATCAATATATATCTCAAATGGAAATGGATTTGTACAAGATACCAAATACACAGTACTGGGTGGAAAATGGAATCCATCAGACCAAAACAACAAACAATTAATTTCTTTTCGTGATATCAATGGTGACAATTTAGAAGATATGATTCGTGGAACAGAAGTATTTTTGAATAGAAAAACCTACTTTGATTACTCTGAAGAATATTCACTTACAGGTGCATTATTGGGAACGCAGGGGGCATTGGTAGATATAAACGGTGATATGCTTCCTGATTCTGGCAATTTGATAAACACAGGACTCGGATGGAGATATATTCCCCAAGAGTCACTGGTAACTGTAATAGCAGATACTTCACAGTATGGTCAGACAGATTCTTATCCTGCAACACTATTGAATGTTGTTGGATATTATCGAACTATTTCAAACCTAGGAATGGATATGAATTCAGATGGGTTTTTAGATGATTTGAACGGAAATACGGCTACTCTGAAACTCCACCCAGGAACAAAGGAAAACATAATGACTAGCATTACTAATCCACAAGGAGGTACTACTAGTATCAATTATGGATACGAACCAATAAAAAACTCCAACACCTACGGATCACCACAATCTGTTTATGTAGTGAAATCTGTTACTACAAATACTGCTCCCATTAACACAGTAACCTATACTTATACAGATGGACTGCAATACATTTCACCAGAAGAATTGACCACCAAATTCGTAGGCTTTGGTACAGTAATTACAGTAGACACAGAGGGTACCAAAGAAGTCAGCTATTATCACCAAGGTAATGAATCCAACACTGCAATGGGTGAATACCAAGATTCACAGTTAAAGATAGGAAAAGAATATAGAACAGAAACCTATGACAAATCCAATCAATTAGCAAGAACGATAATCACTAAATGGAATGGAGGAGACCTGGGAACAAATCGATCTATGATATTTCCACAGACTGTACTGACTAGAAACACGTTGGGTGGATCGTACGACACTGCAGTAGGATACACCTATGATACTGCATATGGGCAGGTGGTGCGTGTTAGTGATCTAGGGTTGGTAAATGGTTCTAATGACGGATCATTTACCGACACGGGATCTGACGCACAAACTACCAATTACAATTACATCACCAATGGAACAATTGTACGACAATCCAAAGCTACCAGAACAGATCAATCAGGAAAAGTATTAGCACAGTCTGCTGCAACCTATGACAATGGAATTCTCTCTCGTGGACTTCCAACTGAAACACAACAATGGATTGACGCAAACACTATCAACAAAACTAAAATCGCATATAACAGTTATGGGTTACCAACCAGTACCACAGACGCATTGGGAAATACTACATCCACTATCTATGATACACAGAATCTGTATCCCATATCAACTACGAATGCACTAGGACAAATAACAACGTACAGCTATGACTATATGACAGGCAAACCTGTTCGCACCACCGATCCATCAAGTATTGTTATGGAATACACCTATGATGCCTATGGAAGAGAAACCAGCGCAAAGAGAAATGGTACAGCTATACGATCTAGCTGGTATAGTCCGACGCAATACTCTACTACTAATTTGAATACAGGAGTATTTCAACCATTTACAGAAACGGCAACTTATGATGGATTGGGTCGAACGGTATATACACGATCAGACAAAAATGGATATGTTGCTTATGAATACACTCCATCAAGCAGAATGCTCACACAGTCTGTTCCCAGTAATACCTACAGCGGTCAAGCCAAGAATACATTTACCTATGATGTGTTAGGACGACAAACAGTAATCAGTAATAGCCAAGGAACATCATATATCACCTACAATGGATTGAACAAATCTATTACGAACCCACGAGGTGTCAAAACAGATTACAACTATGATGTACGTGGCAATCTAACCAGCGTAATTGAAAACGGGCAGTATACTACTAGTTATACCTATGATGCAAATGGTAACTTGATCACACTTACCGACGCAGAAGGCAACAAGCGAGAATTCCAAACCAATCTGCGTGGTGACCTATTGAATGCTACCGATTTACACACAGCATCTGATACATCATACGGAGCAGTGAAAAAAACCTATGACTTGCTCGGTCGTGTTACGAATGTACAACTCCAAGACACCAAAAACATTGCAACGACATATGATGCAATTGGTAGAATCACCAAAACTGTCACATCTGATGAAACCATTAATTACGCCTATGACAACTGTATGAAAACAAAACTGTGCTCTGTGTCATCTACATCAGGTATTTCTACCAACTACACCTACACACCAGAAGGATTCATTGCAACCAAAACTCAAACCATAGATGGCAAATCTCTGGTAAAGAGTTACACCTACGACAACCAAGGGCAGGTAATGAGTATTACGCAGCCAGATTCTACCTTGGTCAATTATGAAAGACAAACAACAGGTGCTAATATACGTAATATCAAGGTTGACGGTAGTGAATTGATACAAAATGTGCAATATGACATAGAGAGTAGAATACAGAACATAACCTACACGGGAAACACGCTCAACACTACCTATACCTACGATCCAGCAAAAATGCTGGAACTGCGTAATCAAAAATCATTCACGCCAACAGGAACACTGGTAGATACTACTATGACCTATGACAATAATGGTAATGCAATCAACATTACAGAAAATGGCTACGCACCTCTAAAATCTACAAAGACTTATACCTATGATGTACTCGACCGACTCATAAACTATTCAGCTACGGGTACTCCAACATCAGCAGAATCATATCAATACAGCCCTACAGGGAATATATTAAATGCAAATACAGAACCATATACCTATGGACCACTTTCAATCGCACCTACCGCACTGGAAACAACAGAAAAATCATCACTACTGGCAACTGTAGTAGACTTTCTCGTACCTACTGCATACGCACAAACTACCCCACCAGTAACCTGCACAGCCCCACAAGTGCTCAATACTACAACAAACACCTGTTATACACCTACAGTTACACCTAATACCATCACTATGGATGATGTGTTGAAGCTACTCCAAAGTAAAGGAATCGGAACACAAATCTCTGGTCGTGCCCTGATCAAACCCAACTACCAAAAGGTAACCGTGACATTTAAAAAAACGTTTACGAACACACCACTGATCTCTGCTACCCCTACTGCAGCAATCGGCCTCGGAGTGTCCGAGAAACAGATACAGTACTATTTGTCTGACATCACCCCGACATCATTCCGTATCCGCCTGTCAGAACCGACCATCAATCCCATCACATTCAACTACAGTGCAATGGAATTCCCCAACGATGACGGTAGTACAGCAGAATCAGAAGACGATCTGAATGGTATCACTGCATCAGACATTGCTATCGCAGTATCTGAAAATACTGTACCAATCGATGCAATCAAAACATTGTTTACCGACACTGCTCCTGTAACCAGCGGAACACTGCCACCTACACATTCATTTACATCTCCACAAGCAGTTACCAAAAAAGGTGGAACCACATACAGTTATGACGCACGTGGGAATATGATCGGAGAATCAGTTGCAACAACACTGACTACCAATGGTGTGCCATCGATAGTACAGTCCAATACGCTCCACACATACAATTCTCTTAATCAAATCATCAAAACTACACTACCAAATGGTGACATCATCACCTACCGTTATGCACCAGATGGTACCAGGACGATGAAAACACTGACACCAAAAACTATTACTGCAACAAGTCCTATTAAAACCACCATCTACTTTGACGATGATTATGAATCAGAAACAAATGGAACAGTCACTACAACTAGAACACGAGTAATGTTGGGTAGTGTACATATCGCTACAGTAGAAAAGTCTAACAGTATTACATCAATCTACTACCAGCTGACCAACCCAGTAGGATCATCAACTATCACCACAGACAACAAAGGCGTTGTAATACAAGCACAAGACACAAAACCGTATGGAGGGTATAGAGTAAATACAGAGTCTAAACCAATCAAAGACAGGTTTGGACTACACGAACGAGATATCGAATCAGGATTGACGTATATGCAGGCAAGGTATTACAATGAAAATCAAAAACGATTTCTGTCATTGGATCCAACGAGTCAGTACAATCCCCGCAGTTTCTTGTCGGATCCACAGCAGTTGAATCTCTACAGTTATGCGAGGAATAATCCGATGAGATATAACGATCCGGATGGAAGAGCTATAAGTGACTATGAAGAAGGTACCCCAGATATTGGGAAAACAGGATATTCATTAGGCACTGTCCAGGGAACATATATGGGCGTACCGATATATGCTAATGGAGGAAAATATGGAACAAAATATCAATGTGTAGGCTTCGCAATAGCATTTATAAAATCACAGTATAGCTATGATTTTAAGGGATTTGGCAATGGAGTAGATTACGGTGACCAGGCAAGATACGACGCAAAAACAAAGGATGGATTAGGATCATTCAAAGTTTATCAGAATGGTGGGACAGAATTACCACAAGAAAATGATATTATGTCTTGGAGGAATACAGGATCTAAATATGGTCACGTTGGGATAGTCGTTCAGACTGATTTTGATACTGAAAAGGGTCGAGGTACACTCTGGACTGCTGAGCAAAATCAAGGAAATAAAAAGAGTGCATTACGTAAACAAACGATTTTATCTGATACGGTTAATGGAGTCACAACATACACCATACAAAAGCAGGACTACAAACCAAACTCATTAGTCCCAAATGCTTTTGCAAGATACATAGCCCCTGCAAAGTCATCAGGATCTCAACAGTCATCGCAGTCGAAAAGCGGTGGAGCATTATCAAAAACTAAAAGAAAGTAAATTACTATGAAAAACATTAAATTATTATTTATTCTGAGTCTAATCATCTCTTTAGGGGCTGTAACAATATATAAAACTACTCAAACCCAAAAACTAGACTGCATTCAAAACACGAAAGACTTTTTGAGTTGGTATAAACAAAGTAGCAAAGAACTAGAGAAAAAAGAATATAACTATCTAGTTGCAGATTCTGATAATAACTTCAAAATCGATTTTGATGCAGAAAGAAAATATGTAGATCTTTTGCAAAAATCAGGATATTTTTCTGATGTATTTATCGATAATATGGAAAATTATTTCAAAAAAGCTGATATTGGTTTTAGAGAAAATAAAGAATCAGCAGATAATACCCCCGGTGATTTTAATTTTGATCTAGTGCTTGCATCTCAAGAAGCTGAATATATTTTTGGAAGACTTCCTGATCAGATTAAAATAGAGACAAAAAATAGCGACAGGAAAAACATATTCGTTGAAGATAATGTCAATCTTATACTCGATGACCAATGTAAAATAGTCAGTAACGGAACCATATAGTATAATTCTAATATGGAAAAATATACGAGAATAATACACGATAGACTACTTGAAAAACTAGATAAATTTAATTTCCCTGAAGTATTTTTCAGTATCCCTGTTCCACAAAAATGGCAAGAACAAAAAGGAATAGTTTCTGAAATGATGTTTTACCATATACTAGAAAATAGTACCACCTTCTCTGTAGAGAAAACATCAAAAAAGCAAGAAAAAATGAGTATTGATTTTATACTGAATTCCAAACATATGTCAGGGTACAGTATATATACAAGTCTAAAATCAGGATTTGAATCCTACCTGGAAGAATGTAGTGATTTTCTCAAAGAACTAGAACTGGGAGATTCTGACTCTAGTATTACTAGTTATATCTATAAAGGAAATAGAGGTATACCTGCTGTGATATACTTGCCACCTCAATCAATGCGGGATATTGATAATCCAGAAAAAAATAAACAATATGAAGCATTCATTATGTTACAACTATTTGGTATGTTACAGCATATTATATCTGTTATATATAAAAAGTACCCAGAATCCATTCCTAAAAAACAAAAATCACTAGTGAATGTTTGCAGAACAATGTCAGACATTATTCATACAAAATTCAAAAATGACTTCTCTAGATTAACAGAAACATTTACTTCAGAGAATGAAAAAATAATTATTAAATATAATATGGATACTATAGGGGTTCAGTATTAGACCATTCCGTTTTTAGTCAAACAGAAGTTATAGTATATTACTAGGATCGGCAGGATAATACACAATTTCGCCTGTAGCAACGCACTTTAGTGTAATTGATCGTGCATCATATGCTGCAAAAAATAGATGCATATTTGACAACAGTTTCTGTTTTGTATATAAAGACGCATATTTTGATAATGTATATGCGTATACAAGTGTGCATAAAAATGCCAGAAAACCAGTATATAAACTTTTGAAAAAGAAGATGATAGTTAGTACTGTTAGTACAGGCGTTCCATAATTCAGTACTTTTCCAATAAGAGTTGTGCTGCACCAAAAAGTATTTGCGTGGTCTCTACGTACGCCAACACGTATTTTCCCTAATTGTACATTGTGGGCTATTGATTCAAATATTTTATCACAGCTAGTGCTATTCATATAAAATTAGCCTTGTTTTCTGACAACTTTATATATCCAAACAATAGCAATAATAGCACCAACCAAAAACAGTACTGGCATTATAAAACCAAGTAGAAAGCAAGCAGATGCAGCATTTCTGTATTCATTTTTACTCATTTTCTTAAATTGCCAAAACTCTTTTTTCGTGATATCTCCAAATCCTGCCTGATGGGCAACTGGTTCAAGAATACCTAGATTTAATCTAAATGATTTATATTTTTGCTTTGGTTCATTCATAAAAACTCTGATTATTGATAAATACTCAACAGTCGTATGTTTTGACCAAAACAAAAAGGGACAGCCGAGCTGTACCCTCACAAAGTTAGACGCGAAGACGCGTCCCTATTGCGAGACTCGACTGCCCGTCTTTATTCAATAAGAAATAGACAAAAACAGCCGGACTTCGCGGATTCTAACTTTGAAAGGGTACATACGTAGTATATCACAAGATTACGTGAAATATAGGTGATTCGGATATACACATTATGTGGATGTTTGGTATACTTGATATAGTATGGAGAGTAGCAATAAAGAATCAACATCACACTTGAAAATAGTAACACAGTTTAAATCGACTATAGAGTCACCTGTTTTTGCTGAAAAAATTAGAAAAACAAGAAAGACATTAGGGTTCCCAAGAAATGGCTTTCCAAGGAATAAAGAAAATCTAAAAAGAATGCGCAAGCTGATAATGATTCCTGATTCATTTTTTGTTAAAAAGTTTAATACAACAGCAGATTCAAGAGGGAGCAGGCAAAAAAATGAATTTATGAAAATTTATAATAAAGAGATATATAAACTATCGCTAGGTTTTTCAATAAAGTCGGACACGGTATTTCGGCTGATTGAAAAATATCTTGTATTTAATAAATTCTTTTTTAAAAGTAATAATAGTATGGAAAACATTTTTAAAACAGAAAATTTATGTATGGTAACATCCTCAAATATAGAAAGGGATATTTATGAGTTGTCGTCAGATGAAGATGGAAATAGTATTAGTTATGAATATAAAGATGAATTTCCAGGTTATCCTGTAGTATTGAGAATCGCTGCAAATGCAAGTCTTCGAGATATACTGGATTATGTTAGGAATAATTCAAATTTAATTATGAGCATACAAAATAATTATATAACTGGCGAAGAGGGGGTAACAAAATACAAGCGGACTAAATCGAACCCTACTATTCGTGAAAGAAATAATTTGATTTGGGAGTTGCACTCAAAAAAATTATCTGCAAAGGAAATACAGAGAGAGCTGTTTAAGAATAAGGCATTTTCTGAATTAGAACTAGATGTAGGCAGTATAAATAAAGTTATTAGTAATATAAGAATTAAACTGTACGGTAGACAATCCGGATCTTAACCGTACTACAGTTAAGTCTTCTACAAATACAGTCAGGTATAGTTCAATCTAGAAGAATATCTAGGTTTTTTTGATATGGATATTCAGGCAGATAACTTATGAAAACCAACCAGAACCTCACAACCAAACAAAAACTAGCCATTACCGAAATGGTGGCAAATGGTGGCAAAATGAAACAATCTGAAATCTTGCGAAAAGCAGGGTATTCGCATTCTATGGTGCGCAATCCGCAAAGGGTTTTCAAGTCACCTATGGTTGTAAATCTTATTGAAAAAGAAATGAACGAATATCTCACTAAACTGATTCTACATAGAGATCAAGTTATTGATGCAATGATAGCGAAAATACACTATGCAAAATATGGCGAGTTAACAAATTCATTGAAGACAATACGCGAAATCATTAGTCAATTAGAGGGAAAGATACCAAACAGTATCCAAATACTATTACCAGAATCAGAACAAAAGCGAATACAAGAATTATTAAACCTATAACATATATGAAAAGTTTACAATACAATTTCAAGAAAGCCCAAAAGGGTAATCCATTTTTATCAACTTTAATTCAGTTTTCTATTGCAGTAAGACATCAGAATTATACCAGTAAAAAGATAGTTGAATGGTTCAACAGGTTAGTTGATAAAAATGACTATACTTCGTCAAACAAAAAGGAGGTAATTCAATACTGTGTTCAATTATCTGATAATAATCAAAACACACCTGAGGAAGGGTAAAAATGATACTAAATTGCCCCGTACGGTGTCTGAAATTAAAAAAATGATACATTGGTCATTCTAGAGAATTTCTGTCCAGAAAACGGAAATTCGATAGAGTTACGAAGTTAACTCTGAACTCAAAATTAACTCCTTATAGTATATATAGTTCCATTACTCTATGCTAGATAATACGATTACATCGAAACAACATAAAATGCCAACACTAGAAGGCAATTTTGTTGTTAATCCAGATCTGTATAGTGAATTTAGCATAAAAATAAAAAGTAAATTGAACAATAGAACAGATGAAGAAATAATGGAGCTATATCAAAGTATGGTATTATTCTCTAATTTAATATGGCAAAGTTGGAAATAAAAACACTTATTTATATGACTTTTTTGCAAGTATTATATAAATATGTTTTTTATAGGATGTAAAATAAAAATGTGTTTCCAGGATAAAATAATTCCTTCCCAGGTGTTCCACCACAATCTCTCGTCTTGCACAATAGAGTTTTCTTCATCCGAAATAGTACGATTATCCTGGAAAACAAGGGATAATTTGGGTGTTCCACTGACTATTTCTGTATAGGTTGGCAGTTCATCGAAAACAAGCGTCCATAAAGCCTGTTACTGAGCGATTTCCCTATGTTTTAGTAGGATTATTGCAGGGTGTTCCATTATGGTTCTGGGATAGGTCAAAAAGTCATGAATATCACGTTCTACCAGTTCGCATTCATTACGAGTAGACTGCATTTGTTTCAGCTCAGCCTCGACCTGTTCCAGTTTGGTTTCGATTGATTCAAAATCTTGATTGGTAAATTCCTGACCAATGATATGTCTCCAATTTGGCATTTCCAATAATAGGATTTTTGGATAGATAACACTTGCCAGAGGAGCTCTTGCCTTTTCACCATTTAGTTCGCCAAGATAAATAAACCTGATATAGAAATCTTCTAGACCTGGATAGGTAGTACGAACATGGTTCATCATTTTCTCCTCGAGTTCGAGTGGAACCTCGTTTTGAACAATAGCAATAGAGTCCACATCGCTAGACCCAGGATTGAACTCATTTGTCAGCATAGAACCCCAAACATACACAGCGAGTAGGCCTTGGCCACTGTAAGTCTCGTAGAGTTCATTTATAGCTGCTCTAGCTACTTCTCAAACCTCTTCTTGTGTTTTTATAACTTTTCGTTCTTGATTCATAATGTTTAATTTTAGTTTATTGTAATACCTTTCTCACGACTGCAATCGCCGATTCTTTTGTCTTGCAGTTGACAAAGAATCCAGCAGCATGACAGAACTCTACCCCTGGAATACCGGATACTTTCTCAAGCTCTGCACCTCGTAACGAACGCCAACTTTGTGGCATTTCAAATTTGAAGTTACCACGAGCATCTTTCATTACCAGTATATAGGCGTACTCATCATCAACGTTTGATACACACATCAGTAGTTCTGGCATCTGGTCTCGCAGTGACCAAAAGGCATGTTTTGAAATAGGAAAATCACAGACAATATATCTCTTGTCGGGGGCAGAATTATACGCTGCGAGAATATCAGGACTACTCTCTTTAAGGTCATTATGTTTTGTAGTTATCCTCTGTAGAATAAGTTTTCCAAGATTCACCAAATCCGTAAATACTCTATCAGGCATAGTTGGGTCATTCCTCAGCTCTCCCCATGTGGGTCTCATCTGCTTGACCATTGTTGCAAAATCGAGAACTTTCAGACGATATGGAGAATCATATACTCTGATTGAATTATCAGCAGCATCTATCGGTTGAATTACTAGTGAGTCAATCGACTCCAATAGTTCTGTGTCATTGTCGCAGATTTGACTTCCGAACCTCTGCCACACCAAACCACAGGCCGAATACGGAATGCCGTTATCACGAGTACCTGCGCCACCAGGTTGATGGTGGTCAAATCGTAACTTGCTCGCATTATGTATATTGCCAACATCCACTACGACATCAGCCGCGGCAATATCCTCGATATTACGAGTTCTCGTTATTGATGCATCGGGATATACGAGGAGGAGTATGGCACATGCCATAACCTCATCTGGATGCATTGTGCCGTCGTGGGTGATAATTTTCATACAGGCAGTATATCAGAATTACCGCACTTTTGAAGTGCATATTCAGCTTCCTGCTTCCTGATGTATATATACTAACAGGAAGCAGGAAGGCCTCCTCGAGAATGCTCTACCTATAAACTGCTATTCAAACAAAACCTTGCAACCCGAAGTTTTTCTCGGGTAGAGCCATGCTCCATGGTGCTCGAGAGGCTTGAAATTGCCTTGTCTAGTAGTGAATTGTGCTCAAGTAGATATTTCTGTATATGCATTGATTTAGTCAGTTTCCGGGGCGTTTTGGCTGTATTAGGGGAATATCCAGCATCAATCATCGCACGATACATATTTCCACCATTTTCCACCATAAATTGTAACGCTCGGGATTGTTTGTAGGTCATATGTCTTTACTGGATAGCATTATGGTGTCGGTGGACCGTAGTGGTGAATTTCTCATATCTATCATCTTTGACTTGATTTCGTAATCTAATAGTGTTTTTGCTACTTCGAATTTGATAGTTTGACCATAATTATTGGATACCAGCGCATCCTCAAAAAACTGTAATGTAGACATTTTTAGTCTATGTAGTCGGTCCTCATAAGTCAGAGCAGCTTCTGCTCGCTGCTTCTTGCGGTGAGCTCGAGCTGACTTTTTCTGCTGCATCACTCTGAATGTTGCATAATCAGGTGTCGTTGCTGTAAGTTCCATATACCTATATTGTAAAGGTTATTTGAACCTGGTCAATACATTTTTGTAATCAGTCAAAAAGTAAATGGCCCCTCCCCGCGGGCATAATTCAAACGGGAAATGATAGCTCTAAAATATACGATTTTTTGAGATTTGTGATATAGGAGCGACATAATCGGTAGTATTTATATACTCCGAATGACTCATGGTAGATTCCACGAATATCTTTCTTAATAGCTCATTAGAAAAGGTTACCCAAACCTACCCTCTAACGATCTCCTACGATTCTCTGTTAGTATATCATATTTCATCTTCCTCAGCTTCTCGACAAGAAGTTTAGGGTTGTATTTCTCTCTATCTTCTAGTAATC
>JANPGR010000039.1:0-11549 GCA_031424015.1 Candidatus Nomurabacteria bacterium | reverse complement strand
GAGTAGATGGAACCAGCACTGTATTCTCTAATCCCCTCGAGACGGTAAGGGTACCAACCAGTACTATCCCAGGAACTGACACTCCCAGTTCCAATACCTTTCTCTGTTCCTTTATCTATACCAATATCGATGCAAAACCTGATGATCTCTTTTACTTTGTAAATGAGTTCACTGAGACTCTCCTCTATGGTGAGGAGAAGGTAGAGGGGGTGGGCGGATATATTACCAAAGACACAAATGAAACATATGAAAAAATGGATCGATGGGGAGCATGGTGGTTGTACCAGTACATAGATACCAATGGAAACAAGGCCGAGAGTGATTTTTATCCAAACCAGAAATCTTGCACTACTACTGCTACAAAACAATTCCCCATAAAAACACCCGAATGTACCTCAACCATCGGCAAATCGATCGCACTCTCATTGGATATCGGAAATTCAAAAATAACTGATAATCATATCACACTCACATTCCTAGCGCGCGGAGATTCCACCCAAATTTCTCCGGTAATCAAGAGGAAAGGCTTTACGGATATTTCTAGTGATGTTGCTACTAGCATTGCGACCCAAAAACCTTCGCAGATAGTATTTCATTTTGATGCAGCTATTGGGTCAGGTGATACTCCATATCAAGTCTTTGACACAATCAGTGGAAGTGTGCTATTCGAAGGTGTTTACAATATTAGTGCAAATACAATATCTATAACGACCCAGAGCGGAAAGGAACTATTCGAGCGCGCTCAACAATTCTCTCCGAACACGAGTACTCCTACTCAAATAAACACAGTGAATACTCCGAACGATGCCCAAACATTGCCGAACCCTCTCGGTGCAGATACTTCGACTATTGGAAAGTTCATTGAAACATTTGCGAACAAGATTCCTCTGGTACTCGGCGGATTTATCGTGTTTGCCTTGGTCCTACTCGCATTTCGTATGATGACACTAGGAGGTGACACTAAAAAAGTAGAGGAATTCAAAACCTATTTACAGTATATTGCAATCGGAGTTGCGATACTGCTGGCGGCTTGGATCATACTCTCATCCTTGGATTCAATTTTTGCCTTCCTAAGAGGCGGAAAATAGCCTTCCCCGGGTTCGGGGAAAATCATCTTGCATTTTTGAAAAAAATCAGTATAGTAAAGAATATATGAAATCTGGCATCCATCCTACTAGCTTGCGCAAAGTCCTCTTTTACGACGTGTCTTCGGACAGTAATTTCGTCGTCTTAAGTACCGTGAAAACCCACGAAAAGGGTACTTTTGAGGGTGTCGATTACGACAAAATGACCGTTGAAATCTCGAGTCAGTCACATCCATTCTACACAGGAGAGACAAAACTCATGGATGCAGCAGGACGAGGAGACAAGTTCAAAACTCGCGCATCAAAAGCAAAATAACTCAGTTTATTCCCAAAAAGCTCTTTTGTGATATCTATCTCAGGAGAGTTTTTTGTTTAAAAACACCTAAAAATACATTATTTTTTCTCTATGAAATACGCAGACCAACTAGACAAACTTCGCGAAAACCCTAGAACTCAGTATTATGCTGCAGAGCTTTTGCGATTGATGGCTATGCGAGCAGAATCAGAATCCCTCGCATCAGACCCAGATCTACGTGAAATGGCAGAACATGACATCATCTCTATAGAGGAACAAATTTCTGAAACAGAAGATCGCATCACCGAAATCCTGGACAAAGAGAGGGAAGAAGAGGAATTCCCGAACGAGCTCGTCCTCGAAATCCGTGCAGGTGCAGGAGGAGACGAATCAGCATTGTTTGCTCGCGAATTGGCCGAATCCTACGAACGCTACTGTGAAATGCGCGGTTGGACGATGACCCGCATGGATGAATCAGAAAATGAGCTAGGTGGCTACAAAGAAGCCTCGTTCGAAATCACAGGTACGGACTGTTTCCGCGTGCTCCAATACGAATCAGGCATACATCGCGTACAGCGTGTCCCCGCAACAGAAAAACAAGGTCGCATCCACACCTCGACCGTTTCCGTGGTAATTCTGCCGATTCGCCAAAAGGTTTCTTTTGTATTGAACCCTGTCGACCTCGAATTCGAAACCAGTCGTAGTGGCGGCAAGGGTGGCCAGAACGTGAACAAGGTAGAGACAGCAGTACGTGTCATCCACAAACCGACCGGACTGTGGGTGCGTTCGACCAGTGAACGTATGCAACAGAAAAACCGCGAAAAAGCAATGAACATCCTAGCACAGAAATTACAAGCAATCGAAGAAGCAAAAGAATCCAGTACCTATGGCGACGCCAGGTCGAGTCAAGTGGGAACCATGGATCGATCAGAGAAAATCCGCACGTATAACTATCCCCAAGACCGCATTACAGATCACAGAATAAAGACCAACTACAGTGGAATCCCCAAAATTATGATGGGATATATGCAACCGATTTTCGAAGATCTCGCAACCAAACCACACGAGGGAAGTGATGAGGAATAAGGGTTTAGATAGGTATTGATTTTTGCAGAGGAAAAGAGTACTCTATAGGTAATTCTTATTTTGAGAAGAGATCTAAAACAACAAAAATGAAAAAATCAGAAAGAATCATGTGGGCGATCGTACTGATCACTTGCATACTTTGTGGCATAGCATTAGCCACAAAGTAAAAAAAGCCCAAGAGGAAATATAGTATCCTCTTGGGCTTTTGAATATATTCAAATTAGAGAATCACCTCACTCTCACCCTCACGGATATATTTTTGAATGATGAATTTCCCGTCTTGGTAATCAGCCTGGGTGATTTTTATTCTCTTTTCCGTATTATCAAAAGTAAAGACTCCTGGCCACGGATAGTATGCGCGATATTTGCGCCAGCGTGTGATGTCGTCATCACTGTCGAGCAATTCTCCATCAGATTTGCGAATACGGAAACAGCTGGTAATCCCCATATCTGATTGTTCTACTGGCTCTAGCGTTCCTGATTCTGCCTGGGTCAAACTCTGTCTCAATAATTCGATGCCAATATCGCCCATGACGCCATCACGCAGATCACGAGCGTACTCATCACCATTCAATGCGATTGTCTGCTGTGCCAATATCGGCCCCGTGTCGAGCTCATAGCGCATCTGCTGGATGCACACTCCGCCCAGATCGTCCCCGTGGAGTATCGTCGATTCGACCGGACACGCACCTCGCCACCTGGGCAATAGGGAATAATGCACATTCAGCGTTCCGAGCCTGGGTTGATTGATGATGCTCTCTGGGATTATTTTACCATAAGCAATAACAACATAGATATCAGCATCATAGTGTGCCAATTCAGCATCAAAACCTTTCAGACGAGCAGGCTGCAGACAGTCGATCGAGTGTGATTTCGCCCACAGTGCGGTTGGTGGTGGGGTCAGGATTTGTTTGCGTCCGACAGGCTGGTCGGGATTGCACACCACCGCGGCCAGGTCATGTTCTGAATGTAACATCTCCAAATAGTGCAGGCAGAGGGCGGGAGTACCAAAAAATACGATTCGCATAGAATATAGATTATTCACATTAGTATACCATCCTGTTTGCTTTTCACAATAGATTAATAGTATACTACTATACATATGCCAATTATTATCATTCTTGTTGTAATCGGAGGGGGTATCGCTCTGATTTATAACACCATTATTAGCAAGAGTAACAACGTTATGAATGCGTATTCAAATATTGATGTTTTACTCAAACGTCGTTACGACATAGTCCCTAATCTGATAGAGACAATAAAGGGCTACAACCATTACGAGAGTTCTACCCTCGAATCCCTAACCCAGATGCGTACAGCCGCGATGAATGGCTCTCCGATGGATCTTGCGACAAAATCATCCAATGAACAAAAGCTATCAGCGGGATTGCATTCCATACTCGCAGTTGCAGAAAATTACCCTGATTTGAAATCATCCACACAATTCCGAGAACTCCAAGGGCAACTCTCAAAACTCGAAGAAGACATCCAATCCTCTCGCCAATCATACAACACAGCAGTTCGCGAATACAACATAACTATTCAAAAATTCCCAGCAAATATGCTCGTTCCATTCTTTGGATTCAAACTGGCAGAATATTTTGGAGCTGAATCAGTAGAGCGAGAAAACGTCAAAGTCTCATTTTAATAACATTACTAAATTAATCACAACATCACTATATGAACCCACTACAAACAACACCAACAAACAGTTTGACACAAACCATGCCAAAGCCTTCTAAAATGCTAATAGGTATTGGGATTGCAATTATCATCGCTCTCTGGCTTATCTCATCCTACAACGGGCTCGTCAGTTCACGTCAGCCAGTTGATACTGCTTGGGCGGCTGTACAGACAGATTATCAGCGTCGCAGTGATCTGATCGGTCAGCTGATTAGTACCGTCAAAGGCGTCGCGAATTACGAAAAAACCACCCTCGAATCAGTCGTAAACGCACGCGCAAAAGCGACATCAGTCACCGTCGATGCAGGTAATCCAGAATCGATGAAGGCATACATGGAAGCGCAAAACCAACTCCAGGGCAGCCTATCACGACTCCTCGCAGTAACAGAGAACTATCCACAATTGCGCGCTACCGAGGCATTCGCAGGACTGCAATCTCAAATCGAAGGAACCGAAAACCGCATCGCAGTAGCCCGCAAGGATTTCAATGCTGCGGTAGGTGCGTATAATGTAAAGATTATGAGATTCCCGACCAACATCCTGGCAAAGATATTCGGATTCACACCACGCACACAATTCGCAGCAGATGCAGGTACTGAAAAAGCTCCTACCATAGAATTCGGCAACTTTGACGGTTCTAGTACACCATCTAACCCTGCTATCTCTCCAGCTATGCAGCCAGATGCAGGTACTGTGGCAGGAACAGAACTACCTCAGTAAGGGTTGTGTTAGGTGTCATTCCTGCGCATGCAGGAATCTCGTCTTTTTCTTAGAAAGAACGTATGAAAACCTATTTTGTTTACATATTAGCAAATGCACATAATGATGTTCTCTATATCGGAGTAACAAATAATTTAGAAAAGAGAGTATTAGAACACAGATCAGGAAAGGAACGAGGGTTCACCTGGAAATATAATGTACACAAACTCGTCTGGTATGAATCTACAGAATCGATAGAATCCGCAATAGTACGCGAAAAACAAATGAAGAAATGGAAACGAGAGTGGAAAGAAACTATTATCAATCAAAACAATCCAACATGGAGTGATTTATATGAAACTATATCATCAGACTAAACTCCACGAGATTCCTGCATGCGCAGGAATGACCCCCACCTATGTCCTATAAGGCTTTTACAATCCTATTCATTAGTACTCTCGTAGTGTTCGGAGGGGTTTCGTCTGTGCATGGATATGTCAGCCCAGGGCGACCTACTGGGGTTGTTTCTGACTTTGCCGATATCTTGTCGGATTCTGCCGAGGCTGCATTGACGAGTACGATTGACTCCTATAGTGCAAAATCAGGCAACGAAATAGCAGTTGTCACTGTGCCTGACCTGTCAGGTGATTCCGTCGAAAATGTCGCCAACCAATTGTTCCGCGAATGGGGAATAGGTAGCAAAAAAAACAACAACGGAGTCCTCCTCCTCATATCACGTGACGACAGACGATTACGCATCGAGGTCGGCTATGGACTCGAGGGATATCTGACAGATTACACTGCATCATCCATCATTAGGAACGAGATCACTCCCGCATTCAAAACGGGTGATTATGACGCAGGCGTAACAAAAGGCCTCACCAGCATTATCAATTCGCTCGACGGCACACCCTACGAACCCCAAGGGCAATCTTCTGGTATTGATTTTGGGAATGTAATCTTTTTCTTGTTTTTCTTTTTGTCGTTTTTGGGGCCACTCTTCCTCAGACTCTTTTTGACACTCTTTGGTAAATCACCCAGCTGGTGGCAAGGAGGTGTCGCAGGATTAGGAGTCTCTGGGATTATTTCTTCATTGGTAGCGAGCAGTATATCGACGATCGCCATCTGGTCGATCCTGGGAACCGTTATAGGGCTCGTCATCGACTATTTCGTCTCGAAACACTATGACACCTGGAAAGACATCGATTGGGGCCGTGGAGGCAATTCTGGGGGTGGATTTTATGGTTCTGGAGGGGGCTCTGGCGGATCCAGTTTCGGCGGATTCGGAGGTGGATCATCTGGGGGTGGAGGTAGCAGTGGGGATTGGTAAGTCTCGTAAAAAGCAAAAGAAAAGCCTCTGAAAAAGAGGCTCTATATTCTAATTAAAAAATATTCCACCAAGGTTTTTTCACCCCTGCTTCCTCAATATTATTTATGTTTTTAGGGATACTACTACTAGTATTACTTTGAACCTGTGTAGTATTTTTTGTGGCAACCACTTTTTTTTCAATAGCATCAGACCAGATTTTACCTTTACCTCTGCAGGTGGGGCAGGTCTTGGTACCGCCTCCGTCCCTGGGAAGTAATCCTTTCTTGCAACCTCCAGGGCATTTTATTTCTTTCCCCATGTTTATTATCTTTTTTATTTAGTGAAAAATAAGTTTCAAAATCTGACCAGAGTATACTCGAAAAAATGTGTTTACTCAAGCCTTCAGAATTGCTATACTGCATACTATGCAAACCAGCACCCTATTCGCCGAATGTGTCCGGGATATTGTCCGATCGATTCCGGCGGGGCAGGTGATGACGTACGGCCAGGTCGCGGCGCAATCAGGCAGTCCAGGTGCCGCACGCGCGGTCGGCAGCATCATGCGTGGCAATTATGACCCGAGTGTCCCGTGTCACCGCGTCGTTGCTGTGTGTGGTGTAATAGGTCAGTATAATCGTGGCGGAGCAGTAGAAAAACGTCGATTACTCGAATCCGAAGGAGTCGCCTTTACCAAAACAGGTAAAATTCAAATGAACGAATTGGAATAGTCAGCTAATAGTTATATAACAACATTTTATGAATACATACTATATCGATGTACGAACAGCACCAGAATACAACAGTGGCCATAAATCAGGCGCACTGCATTTTGAATTGGACAGAATCATGCGAGGAGAATTTCCCGATATACCAAAGGATACCCACATAGCAATATATTGTCGCAGTGGTGCGCGAGCAGAAATGGCAAAATCACTGCTCGAGCAAAATGGATTTTTGAATGTCCAGAATGCAGGAGGATTGCATGATGTCGGACTATAGATTGTATGAAAACAAAACAAACCACCATCAGTAATGCCAATTGTAAAAAAGCGATACAACATTGCACAGCGATATCACCCGAACTAGTAAATCTATTTTCCGAGATAGGTGATTTGAATTTCAAACCCAGTGGTCGCGACCTACACGAGGCGTTGATCCGTTCGGTCACCAGCCAAATGATTTCGACTGCTGCCGCAAACACCATCACACGGAAATTAATCGCTCGTGCATACAATGTATCAATTGAATCCCTCCCTGTACCTGCGGTATTCCCGCAGCTGTCCCAGCTCGCGACCCTGTCCCACGATGATTTACGTGCTGTCGGGTATAGCAATGCAAAGGCTCTGGCAATCCGCGAAATAGGTGAAAAAGCTATAACCGGCGAGCTGCCAACACGACAAGGCCTCGACAAACTCTCTGACGACGAAATTATCAAACTGCTCGTACCACTGCGCGGTATCGGCAAATGGACGGTTGAAATGTTCCTCATATTCACCCTCGGCCGATCTGACGTGTGGCCGGTGGATGATTTCGGCGTGCGTGAGGGATTCCGACTGTGGCACGGTGACACACAGCAATCAACACCAAAACAATTGCGGGGGTGGGCCGAACCATTCGCACCATACCGATCCATCTTGGCCCTGTATTTCTGGAAATGGGCAGATAGAAATAAAGTAAAGAAATCCTCACTACTGACGCAGAAATATTGACTTATTTCTGCACTTACTATATACTTTTCCTATGAAATCCTATATACAACGCCAAATTTCATTACATGATTACCTGGAAATAGGTAAAGTTTTGATTGTATACGGTCCCAGGCAGATTGGGAAAACGACGCTTATTTTACAGTATCTTGATCAATTTTCTGGACGATATCGATCATACACTGGTGATAGTATTACTGTCCAAGAAATATTTTCATCGCAGAGACTAGAAAAACTCCGGGAATACGTCGAAGGACTGGATTTACTTTACATAGACGAGGCGCAAAATATTCCTAATATAGGAATGAATTTAAAATTAATCATAGATGCATTTCCGAATTTACAAATAGTTGTTACTGGTTCTTCATCATTCGAGCTTGCAGGGCAAATAGGCGAACCGCTCATGGGTAGAAATAAAATTCTAAATTTATATCCCATCACCGATTTAGAAATTCGCATGTCGGAATATTTTTTTCCTGAAACACACCTCGATTACATGCTTAGGTTTGGTAATTATCCAGAGGTAATTCTAGAGAATACCGTAGAGGGGAAAATAACAAAAGTAAAAAATCTAGCGGAATCATTTCTCCTTAAAGATATTTTTAAATTTGAACAATTAAAAAAACCAGAATTGCTTCTCAATCTACTTCGGTCACTTGCATATCAACTAGGTAATCAAGTAAATATAGATTCTCTGAGTAAAGAGCTGGGCGTACATAATAAAACTATAGAACGATACCTAAATCTACTAGAACAGTCTTTTGTCATATTCAGACTCAAAAGTTGGAATAGCAACCTCCGCACAGAAATTCGTAAAAAAAGTAAATTTTATTTTTATGATTTAGGTATTAGAAATGCGGTTATCAATGATTTCTCAGAAACAAATATGCAAAATACATCACCAAAGAGGCGAGACATTGGGGCATTATTTGAAAATTTCTTAATAGTCGAAAAGATGAAACAGAATGGCTATACTAATGCTGTGTATCAAACTTTTTTTTGGAGGAATACCAATGGGTATGAAATTGACTACCTTGAAAAATGGGATCAAAATGTTCGCCTCTATGAATTCACGATAACAAATGCTGCCAAGAAAAGGTTCCCAAAATCTTTTGTAGAAACCTATGATACGTTGCATTGTGATTTTTCTGTAATTACAAGAGAAAATTATAGAGAATTTCTGGCGCTGGGCAGATAGAAAAAAGGGGAAATAGTGGTATAATAATTTCGTATGAAAGAAAAATACATATTAGGGCTCTGCGGCCCCAGCGGATCAGGAAAAGGATACATCTATGACACATTAGTAGATTTAGGTTATAAAATTAAAAAAATAGTATCCTATACAACGAGAAAACCACGAAAGGGAGAAAGAGATGGGATTGATTATTTCTTTGTAACACCAGGAGAAATGAAGCAAAAAATAAAGCAAGGATTTTTTGCAGAGAGCGAGGAGGTCTATGAGGACTGCTTTTATGGTACACCAAAAGACCAACTCAAATTAGCGTGGGATAACGACGAGCTGCCCGTATTAGATATTGACTATAAAGGTATGGTTCGCATAAAAGAACTGGCAGAAGAAGAGAGAGATTTTTCTCTGACTGCATTTGGGGTATTTCCAGAAACGAGTGATCAAGGGTTAGATTTTTATAAAAACACCTTGAGAGATCGATTAAAGAAAAGGGATACAGAAACAGAACAGGATATAGGAAAGAGAGTAAATCGTAGTATTGCAGAAATCGTCGAAATGAGGGTAAGAAACTTTTTCATACCGCTCGTAAACAAAAAAGGAGAAGTAAATGATGAGGGCGTACCCGTATTCGTAGAAACACTGTTGAAACATGCGCCATTTTTAAAGGAGTATAAAATATCAGATGAAAATAGAGAGAATGCAATTAAGATGAAATAGTTTTTAAAAATGGTATACTAAAAACATATGAATATAAAAGTAATTTGTTTTGATCTCGACGGTGTATATTTCTCGCCAATTGGTAAGGAAAAGTTTAACATATTCTTGCGAGACACCCTCGGGCTCTCTTTGGAACGTATAAGCGCCTTTCACAATAGTGCAGAAATGGGCAAATTAGTTCGTGGGCAAATAACTGAACAGGGGTTTTATGATTTTTTTAGAGGGTATATGCAGAGCAATATTACGGATGACGAGATCAAAAATGCATGGGTCGCTGGATATGAAATAGATCCAAGTGTGCGACAAGTCTTGCTGAATTTGAAATTGCAGGGTTATAAAATATGTGCATGCACAAATAATAATGAGATCAGACTAGGGGCGCTCCGAGAAAAATTCCCAGAATTTAGAACAGATTTTGATTTTATTGTCAGCTCTCACGAAGTCGGCGAATGTAAACCAGAAGAAAAGATTTTTCAAAAATTGATAGATAGATCGGATGTAGCCCCAGACGGGATTTTATATTCTGATGACAAGTCTGAAAAATTAACTGGCGCTAAAAAGTTGGGGATACAAACCTTTGTATATAAAAACTTTGATCAGTTTTGTGATGAGCTAGAGAAATATGGCATAACTACCTCAAATGAGAATAGGGAGAATACGATCAAAATGAAATAGTTTTTAAAAATGGTATAGTATATTTATATGAAAACCATACTCGTAGACGCAGTAAACACTGCAATAGTAAAAAATGAATTAGGAGAATTTTCCAAGAATCTTGATATTTTTAAGCTCTTAGAGACATACTCGAATAAAAAGATTATTGTGACAAATGCAGACAGTGATCAGATTATTCAATTTGGTCTAGACAATGTCCCATACCCAGTATTTACAATGAAACACAATCCTGACAAGCCTGACCCACTGTATTTCAAAACACTCCTCGATCAGTACAACTGGCAACCAAAAGATGTCATCTACTTTGAACACAACCCTGATGCCGTTGCATCAGCACAATCTGTTGGTATTACTACATATCATTATAATAAAGATACGCGAGATATAGAGACTCTCAAGAAATTTCTAGATGAAAATTTGTAGACATATGCCCCAAACCATCATCATTCACGGATCATCAGATAGGGAAGAATACTATGGCGAGCAATTTCCGAGCCCATCAAATTCGCACTGGATACCATGGCTACAAAGGCAATTGAATTTTCGAGACCAGATTTCGATTGCGCCAGAAATGCCACGCCCATATGACCCCAACTATGCTGATTGGTCTGCTGTGATGGATCAGTTCGATATCGATCATGCTACCACATTGATAGGTCACAGCAGTGGTGCTGGATTCCTGTTACGGTATGTTTCTGAGAATATTGGCAAAACTCCACAGCAATTGATATTGGTTGCGCCATGGATGGATCCGAACAGGGAATTGACTGATGTTGGATTTTTCGATTTTGAAATAGATTCCACCATTACCGATATTTGTGATGTGCACGTATTCATATCTCGTGATGATGGGGTGGAAATGTTAGATACCGTCACATTAATCCAAAGAGAATTACCAAAAGCTACGGTTCATGAATTCACCAATCGAGGGCATTTTTGCACAGCAGAGTTTCCTGAATTGTTACTTAATAGCTCATTAGAAAAGGTTACCCAAACCTACCCTCTAACGATCTCCTACGATTCTCTGTTAGTATATCATATTTCATCTTCCTCAGCTTCTCGACAAGAAGTTTAGGGTTGTATTTCTCTCTATCTTCTAGTAATC
>JANPGR010000038.1:0-10412 GCA_031424015.1 Candidatus Nomurabacteria bacterium | reverse complement strand
TATGATAGTGAGTATCATAGGTTGAGTGGTTTCTCGATGTAGTCATATGTACTTAGTTTATATGAAAACCTGCTGGTTTTCTATACTTTCCTGCTCTATGCGGATACCCACTTGGCAGAGCCAAGGGGAATTGATTGTTTTAAAGCAATTTCGAGGTTTTTTTCATCTTGCACTTTTTCTAAAATTGCTTTTTTTGTATCCTCTAATGATGATTTTTCACAAGATATAAAATCTCTTGCTACTTTGTAGATGTGAAGAAATTTACCTGGATGATTTCTCACCTCGGTGATTTCACTTTCAAAGAATTGAAATTCCGACTCCAAAGAGTCAGAAATGAACAGTAGATAATCCCACGAATTGTAGGAGTTCCACCCGTTAATCCAATGGATCTCTGGGATTTCAAAGATTTCTTTTGTGTCATCAACTGACAGTGAAGAATTAAGTTTTCGCGGTCTCGAGTATTCCTCGAGGAGAATCTCCTCTTGGAGTAAGTAACCCTCCTGGGTCGGCTTACAGCCTCCCCATGATTGACGACCATCAGGGCTACACCCCCGACTGGTCGCGAATGCCACAAGGCCACCTATGGCGACCATAGCTGATGTGTCGTATCTGCCCGTACCTTTTGTAACTGATGCACTGCCATTCCATGTTGTTCCTTGCATTTTTACTTACTCGCCTGTTCGAGATTCGATTTTATACAGGTTTTACATCCGTCTTTCACGGCAGTCAGCATTTCATATCGGTGTATCTCCTGCCAGGCATGGCTACATTACACGTTATTATTCGGAGAGGTACTCACACATATGTTTTCCTCGGAATATGAAGCAAGCTCTACTCAATACATACTATTCAGTAGAAGTTGCTTCATATTCTTTTGCTCCTTATTTTTGACGTTCTAATCTTTTATAAATTGTTATTCGGATGTTAAAAATAGACAAATGTACTGGTTTACGGACTATGACTACACGAGTCCATTATCCGCGGCCATATTTTTCCTATTAGACTCTCAATGTAATACAATATATGTATACTCCCATAACAAGATTGAGTAAGTTTAACCAAAAAATAAACTTGACTCATATCAATGGTTTTAGGCAGTGGGTCTTAAGAAAGCTGAGAGAGGAGATATGCGATGGGCCAGGCTCGGCGCGAATCGTGTGTCTCTTTTCTCAACACAAGAATTGTTTTGTGTCAAATCTTGTAATGAGATAATGACATAGGAAAGCCTTAGCGTCAATACCTTTTTGACTATGTACTCGATGATGTATTACAATGTGGATAATATCTATTGACTTTATTTAGTATTATAGTAAAATGTCAATTATATTGTTACAATACTACCACCTTATGAATACCCCAGAATCACTCAAAAACACACTAAAAACACTCGGATTACCCCGAGACGCAGCGATGATATATTCACTATTATTGATGCATGGACCCCAAAAAGCGTCTCAATTAGTGCGCGAATCCCGCATTACCAGGCCCCTCGTCTACCGCGCACTGGACGAATTAGAGGAACGATCCCTCGTTGCAAGCAACAAAAAACAGGGTCGCATCACCCTATTTGAAGCCCTCGACCCCAGGCAACTACGATCTAATCTGGGAAAAGAAATAGAAGACCTGCACATGAGCCAATCTCTCTTGGAGGGGATTCTCCCTAATTTGCTGTCTCATTTTATGAAGCAAACTGACAAACCAACATTCCGGTTTGAAGATACTTTAGAGGGTGTCATAGAGATATTCCAATCGAGTAATTTTGCCGAATCAACTGTATATCAGTACATTGACCCCTCTGTGTTGGAGACAGAACAGTTCAAAAAAATAGCTATAAAACTGACCCAAGAAAGAATCCAACTCGGTACCAAAAAAGTACTTTTTTATCCTGATACTCTAGTGAGCCGCAATTACAAAGAGCAACACCCAGAACTAGAGCAGTACCTCTCGGCAGAAGTCCCCGCACTGCCAGTAATTCTCCTCACCTATGATAACACTATCGTCCTTATAAATTTAGACAAGACTGGCTTCCGAGGATTCTCGCTCTATGATCCTGCTCTCGCAACTATTGTTACTCTATTCTTGAAATTAACTTGGCGGCTATCTTCATAATTGCAAAATGGCTATTTGATCTATTCTGGTCCTCTATACAATCAAACCGTTTTTGGTACATCTTGTAAGCCCTAGAACCACGATACACCCTAAAATAGACATTGCTATTTTCTGCCAAACTATCAAAACACGCTATTGTTAATATGCCTCGTATTCGAGCTATGTCTGAATCAGATGAAAATGTTAATCCGTTGACCCAGACGCCTTTTGGATCTTGTGTATCTGGTGTATAGCACACATAGGCAAGTAATCGATTTTGTTGTGTCTTATCACGAACAATCCGTACCTGTGTAGTGGGATTTTTCAATCGTTCTGTCAATGTTTCCATATCTATTTGTATTTCTTCTGGTGTTAACTCTTCTTCTCTGCTTTTTTTAAACATATTCTGCATCACTTTCTTCTCATCATTAGAAAAATGCTTGGTAGGGATATCTTCTACCTCAACATTCAGTAATTTCATAAACAATTCTGTCTCACTACCTGTATGGCCATCCAGAGCGCCTTGGTTGGTTGCAATATAATGATTCAATTCACGAGCAATTGCTATGCGAGTTCCATACTGTGCTCGAGATACACTATCTGACAATAGTGAGGTTTCAACGCTCTGAATCTGGCTCAGCCTCCTGGTAATCATAGTATATACATCATTCCTCAACCGAGACAATAATGCATCGTTTATTTCAGCGACTGCTGCATTATCAAATTCGTTCATGATCATAGCTTCTATCAACTCCTGGGTTACTCTCTGGATTTCATCTAAATATTGTTCGATAGCCTGCATGAGTGATCGGGCTCGATCGCCTTTTGTATCGTTCGAATTCATACTATGAATAACATTTTCTAGCCTCTGCAATGTGTCAAAACCTTCAGATTGTTGACAGAGTGATGCAACACGGGCAAATGTCTGCCAGATTCCCAGTCTAACGAACTCGTCACGCGTCATCAGTAATCCCGACATGGAACCTGGAGATGAATCCTGGAATTTTACCCATTGTAAAAACCAATACACCTCCATAACATTCATTGAGTCAATATTGATTTTGAATTCCTCAGCCATTATCCTATCTATCCCCAGCATCAGTAATACTGCAAATTCACTACTCTGGTGTTCCGTCAGAGAATTCTGCCCGAAAAGCCTAGCATCACTACCTATCTCTAAATTCTGTATCATGAATTGTAGATTCTCAATTTTCACGCCTGACTGAACCTTTTTTAACAATGTTTCTATGACTCTCTTTAGCAAAAGAGACCCCCTACCTCCTGAATTAAGAGCATCATTAAATACAACCTCAACCTCACTGCGATCTGATATAGAGGCTAATTCTGAATCCTGAATTTTTTCTACTAATTGTAAGCAATGCAAAAAAACCTCCGTAAACTTTTTATCAGGATTACTGCCTTCTAGATTTAGTGAAATAGGTGTTAGTGCTTTGGTCTCATATCTATTCCCTTCATAGAGATTCATATTCATATTCATATGGATATTATACCATAAAGAAATTTTATTTATTGGGAAATAGCCTATTTTCAACAAACAGAGCGCCTAAAATAACGAAACCGAGCACTGACAAGTAGTACACAAAAAAATCAAAATGATGAATTGGGATTGAATCGAGGACGCCGAGGCTACACACGACCACCCAAGAATACACAGAAATCCCACCACCCATAAAAGCATACTGTCGGAGTGTTTTTTTTGATATATTTTTTAGCAATCCTCTTTCTGACAAATGAGGCGAGATAAATTTTGACAGCATAATTCCATTCAAGAGTAATACACACATCACGCCCATTTTAGAAATAAATTTTGATGAGTGAATGTATTTTTGTGGATCAGAAAAATACAGACCAACTCCTGAGAGAATAATTACTACAACTCCAATCCAGACAATATCAGATAAAAATTGCAGGGTTCGTATTTCTGTCTTGTTCAATGACTTATCGCGAGCATAGAGATTGAATAAAAAATCCGAAGCAAGGGCACTGCCCATACCTACTATTGCTGATAATACATGGATAATAGTAATAACAGGTTTTGTAAAAACAAAAAATTCAATTGGTTGCATATATCTGTCTATAGTATCACATTTTCTACTGAGACAGATTTCGCTGTCAGAGCTTTAAACAATGTTGATATTCCTACATTAAATAGTCTTACCATTTTGATGGATAACATATATCACTAATTTAGCATACATTACAAAAAATGCATCAGTCTCTCTGTTTACTGTGTCGTACATGCTTGTCTTTGTGTTTGATTCATCTGTTTCAAGCTCGTTTTATATACATAGCCAGTTCCCTTTGTTTGCCCCCAAGGTTTTAGTATACTTTCTGTATTTCTCTCTTGCCAACGTATCACCGCGTCTCTGTCTCGCTCTGAATATACGCCATCTACTGCCAATGCTTCACCTTCGTATGTATTCAAAAACCACTCAACTGTACGCACTTCTCGTATGTTGTTTTTTGCTCCAAAGCGTACGCCTTTTACTATAGAAATCAACTTGGCACAATTTTTATTTTTCTCTTGGTTTTTTGCTACACCTGCACGTGAATAATAGCCAGTACTTGTGTTCGGTGAAACTACTGTAGTTGGCGTACTCACGGTCGTGGTTTGCTGATCTGTTACAATCGTAACTGTACCAGAAATAGCGTTGGTAAAGTTTGTTATATTTCCAGCTGGGTCACTCACGCTTGCCAGTACATTACTACTCGAGGAAAATAATGTTCCAACGAGAAACAGAGAAGCTGGCGTTGTGCAGGTATACACATAAGGATTTGCCACAGACACAGTAGCACAAGTCACTGTACTACCGGCTAGTACTACGTTTGGCGATGCCAGTAACTGGTTTGATGTAAATTGTATTGTCATTGTATTAGAATTCAGCGCAATACTAGGCACAATATTATTACTATACAATGTCGGAGATGAAATCGTTGCTGGCGTTGTGTCTATTTCTTTTGTGAGTAACTGAGAATTACTCACATTACCTACAACATCAGTCACAGAAAATATAATTGTATGCACTCCAGCTGTAGTCACTGTGATGTTGCAGTTTATACTGATTGCTGACAATACTGGAAAAGTAACACCGGGACACACGACAGATGGGCTGTCGATTGAATCGATTGCAGAAATATTGCTGATTTGCTGTATACCAGAACCTACATCTGAAACGCTAAAACTGATCGTTGTAGGTGTAATGTTTACTGGGTTTGCATTCGTGATCACAGTCACAGATGGTGCAATTGAATCCACTACAAACGATGCACTGTCAGTAGCTGTGTTACCTGCACGATCAGTTGTGTTTACTTGTAATGTTCCTGAACTAGAAATAGTTGTGCCATTACAAGTTATGTCAGTAATAGATGTCGGTAACGTTATAGGGTTATGACCGACAGTGCTATAACAAGACGCAAGAGTATAGTTATGTATGGCAGTAGATCCGGTAAAGTCAATACTCGAAAAACCACTGTCATCGACAATATGTATAGAGCTGTCTGTAATAGTACTTGCCGACTGAACTGTAGGTTGAGCAATCAAAACTACAGGTGCGATGTCTTCGACAATAAAATAATGTGATGCTGTCAACCCAGTCATAGCACCAGAGACTGTTGACACTGTCAGAGTACCTGATTGTGTTATGTTTGGGATCGAACAAAGTATTTGCCAAACTGAATCGGATCCTATAGTTTGGTTTGAAGCAGTTGGAGTGGAAAAAGGCAGTGTCTGATCACAGCTGAGCGTTGTTGAAACTGGTAACCCAGTAGTGTCTGGTGTAAATGTTGCACTGGCAGCACTGATACCATTTGGGCCAGTTATAACTATCGTGTTTACGTTGTTTGCGCTAATTTGATCAAAGGTTACAGGGCTAGCTGACCGTGTGATATCATCTGCAATTTGAAATGTAACATAAGGGTAAAACCTTGTAGTTGCTACACTGGAGTTACCTGCTAAATCTGTTACTGTTACTTGCACTGAATTGATTTTGGTATAGTCGGCTACTATAGCAGTAGTAGTACACGCCGTCATAGCTGTCGAAGGTCCAGGTACACCACCTATAGAAACTATATAACTAACTGAAGCAATACCAACATTGTCTGTGGGGCACACTATCAAGTCTGGAGTATTCAAATTACCACTAACTGTAGGGTCAACAACAATGTCAGGGATTATAGGCAACGTCGTGTCTATGGCATAAACTTTTGATTCAACAGTACTACTCAATGTTGTTATATTACCGTTTGCATCAGATACCGATAGCGTGATACTATGCACTCCTTCACCTACTATGGTGATCTGACAAACTGCTGATGTAGAGCTAGCTAAGGGTAAACCAGGTGTACACACTGGGGTGATTACTCCATCTATACTCGAGGTTACAGTAGGTAGTGTGCTGATACCACTCGGATTAGTTCCGTTGTCTGCGATACTAAACTGTATTACTCTATTTGTTGTTTGTGAGAAAAATGATGCAGTAGTAAATGTAGCAGTTGGCGGCGTCTGATCTAGCGCTGAGCTATCTAGGCGCACTATACTGTTACTCGATACGCCATTATAGCTGGTAAATATGCCTCCAATCATAATACTACCATCCCCTGGTGTTGCTGTAGAATACACGTTGTTGTTTGCTCCGAGTCCTGGATTAAAACTAGTATCCAGTGTTCCATCGGTATTGAGGCGTGCTATTCTGTTGCGTGATACGCCGTTGTAACTGGTAAAGAATCCACCTACTATGAGTTTGTCATTTGGTAATAAGGTAAACGATCTGGCAGTATTATTAAATCCACTACCTATTGTATAGCTAATATCCAGTGTTCCATCGGTATTGAGGCGTGCTATTCTGTTGCGTGACGTACTATTATAATTGATAAAGTTACCGCCAATAATGATTTTACCGTCAGATTGTATAGCTGTTGTGAATACAGTATTATCAGCGCCTGCTCCTGGATTAAAACTAGTATCCAGTGTACCGTCTGTATTGATGCGTGCTATTCTGTTGCGTGATACACCGTTGTAGCTAGTAAAGTCTCCACCAATAATGATTTTACCGTCAGATTGTAGTATTGCTGTGTACACATTATTGTTTGCACCTAATCCAGGAGTAAAACTAGTATCCAGTGTACCATCGGCGTTTAATCGTGCAATTCTGTTGCGTGATACGCCGTTGTAACTGGTAAAGAATCCAGCGATAACGATTTTACCATCAGATTGTTCTATGATCGAATATACACGGTTATTCCCCGCACCTGCCCCCACGGCCCCAGCGCCAACAGAAAACGATGCATCCCTGGTACCGTTTGGCTGTATCAAAACCACACCACTTGATGCAGTACCATTATAGCTGGTAAATTCACCACCAAGTAAAATGTTCCCTGTCGACAATAGTTTTGAACTGAGCACCATAGCGTTAGGCCCTGTTCCCGATGAAAAACCCCCATCGATTGTACCTATGTTGTTAATTTTTCCAATATATTTCATTGACGACCCTTTATAGGTAGTAAATTCACCACCAATAAATATACTAGAATCAGGCATCAACACAAATGACCTCACTACTCCGTTTGCGCCAGTTCCCGCGTCGAATGCAGCATCGCGATCCCCAGGCGAAGCAAACACTGTAAATGTACTCATACAAAAAAATATCACGACTACTATCGTGAATAGTGCTTTATTTCTCGTTGCAATTGATAGGAGTTTATGCATATAAAAGTCCACTACTGTAGTAGCAATTATTCTAGCATGTTTACCACTAACTCACTAACTCGCTATCCACAGAAAAAATCTGTACTACTAGTAATCTCTATAAATCTGTTTAGCTATTTCGTATATCCGATCTCCAATACTTCCCCATTTTATATATTTTGGAATTTCTGCGAACTCTATCTCTTTACATACAGCAGTTTCGCATGCTGGGTCAAGGGTGAATTCTCCGATCTTTTTTACAACAGCAACATAACGCAATTGATAATCGGTGGGTTTTTCATAATTTACCGCAACAACGGCCTGATATCCAATAGGTAAACATCGTATCAATCGAGTATTTGTCTCTTCGATTAATTCCCGAGCCAAACACTCTTCAAAAGTCTCGCCCTGCTCAACTGTTCCGCCTGGGTGCCCCCAATGTCCGTCACCACCATGCACAATAAAACATTTTTTACTCTCGAGATCCAAAGCTATTGCTCTCACTTGTCTACAAGATTCGTAAGGTAATTCTGAAAAATCATCAGTCTCATAAAATTCAAAAATGCACTCTCTTTTCTCTCCTCGTGAATTTACAAAAGAATATGAATTAGAAATCATACAGTGACTACAGAGCAATAGTACTCAAAAAATCTGGTAATAATTTTGGCAATTGGAGCAATTCTCCACTCGAAAGGAGGAGGATAACGGGCTTTGGGTGTGTTGTTACGAAATCGGCGACTTTTCCATAAATCGTTTCGACGTCGTTGATGACCTGCACGTATTCATGGTTTGTTTGGATAGATTCCGTGATATCTTTAGGAGACATTTGCCCCGTAGACGATTTACCATGAGATTCTGGAGGAATCGTGACGATAACGCTCGTTGCATCCTCGAAAACATCGTGATACCAAAACGCAGTCTTTGGATCGCGCCAACTAAATGTGTGTGGCTCGAAAATGGTCAGAATTTGTGAATCTGGAAAATGCAGACGAATTGCATCGAGGGCGCTTTTTGCTTTTGCGTAGGATGAACCAAATCCTTCGTACAGAGGAATCTGGCTATTCTCGGTCAGTCTGTCGAGCCTGCGACGGACACCGACGAAACTCGCGATACCTGATTGGAGTTCTGGTATCGTAACCCAACCATGTGACAACGCCACACCAGCAACCCCGACAATGTTCTGAATATTGTGTTTGCCCAGCATTTGTGTAGTCAGAGTAGTGACATATTCCTCGCCGTGATACAGGTCAAAGGTAGTGTTCATCCCATAAGAAATATGTTTTGCGTGCCAATCGCCCGCGTCTACACCATATGAGGTGGTAGTGTGTGGGAGTAGATTTGATACCATATCTGTCGCCTCATTTTCTGCACAAATCATTGCCGTCCCTGTCTCGGGCAACAGACCTACGAGGCGACGAAATGGTGCGATGTAATCTGCGTGAGTGAGGAAAAAATTCACATGATCATGTTCGAGACTGGTCACGAGGAGATGGTCAGGGTGATAGTGTTCGAATTTTGAATGACTATCCCAATTGCTCGCAGGATATTCGTCGCCTTCGAATATAAATATTCCTGTGCCGAGCCTGCATGAATCATTCATTCCATGTACTTGGGCTCCGATAAAATATCCAGGATCGCGCCTTGCCTGCGTCAACACCCAAGACAGCATTGCTGTACAGGTCGATTTACCGAAACTCCCCGCAACCACGACCGAGGTGCGTCCCGCTGTCACCGTTCCGAGCAATTCTGACATTGCCAGTATCACTACTCCCTTTTCTTCGCGAAGTTTGTATGCGTATGCGACTTCTGTATTTGTTTCTGGTACGAGTTTTGCATGTTTTCCAATAACGATAGTATCAACCGTATCAGGAATATTCGTCTCTGAATACCCAGGTTTCAAATCAAAACCATGAGTACTGAGGTAGGTTTTTATAGGATCATAAAATCCATCATCAGATCCTGTAACGATATATCCATTATCCTGCATCATTGATGCGATCGCTGCCATTCCTGCACCGCAAATCCCGATAAAATGTATATGCTTCATATGTATCTATATTGTATTTTTATTCACCTAAAAAGGTAGTTGTGTAACTACCTTTTTTCTGTCTGACGAATAATTTTTTGCCCTCCCATTGCTGCCTGGAGTTGCGATTGGTATTTTTTCATCACGGCCATTCCTGCGTACATTTCATTTACCCCTTTTTTCTTTTGTTCTTCGATTTCTTTTGCGATTTCTTCGAACAGTTTGGGGTTGTTTTGTACCATTTTCATAATTGCTTCCTGTTGTTCTTTGGGAAGGTTTTTGAGCTGCTTTTCCAGCATTAATGATAAGGCTTTGTTTTTGAGGTTTGAGAAAAAGTTTCCGAACATATGTATTCATAGTAACACAAAGGAATCTGGATTCAAGCCGAAATGCAGAATACGCAAAAAGGCAGTATTAACAAAGAAGATCTTGGGTTGGCGGATTTTGGTTTGCAGATTTTGGGCCGGGTTTTGGTCCCCCAAAAACCGCCCACACACCACCAAAACCCAAAAAAAAAATTATTTTATATGAACACAGCAATATTATTAAAAAAAAAAAAAACAGGCGAAAAAAAATTTAACAAATAGTATCAAA